>JAQUEG010000076.1 GCA_028685275.1 Bacilli bacterium | reverse complement strand
GTTAAATTCTAAGCAGTTTTGCTTTAAAAAAAAGTTAGGTCAAAATTTTTTGCTTGATGAAAAATTTTTAATTAAAATGGTTTCATTGATGAAAATAGAACCTAATACCTTGATAATTGAAATTGGGGTTGGAACCGGGTTGTTAACTTCTTTATTAGCAAAAAAAGCAAATCATGTATGTGGATATGAAATTGATAAAAGATTAGAACCAATAATAATTAATAATTTAAAAAATGATAAGAATGTTAAAATTATTTATGATGATTTTTTAAGCCGTGATTTACAAGAAGATATTAAAAATGAAGTAAAAAGAAATGTATATGTTGTTGGAAATCTTCCCTATTACATAACAACGCCTATTATTATGAAAATTATTAATAGTAAGATTAATCCCAGAAAAATAATTATTATGGTTCAAAAAGAGGTTGGGGAACGCATTTTAGCTAAAACGGGTACAAAAGAATATAATTCCCTAACAGTATTTTTAAATTATTATTATGATATCAAAAAAATAATAACAATAGGGAGAGAGATGTTTATACCAAAACCTAATATTGATAGTGTTTTATTAGAATTTACACAAAAAGAAAAAAAATATAATGTTTTGGATGAAAAATTATTTTTAAAATTAGTTCGTGATAGTTTTCAATATAAACGAAAAACATTGAAAAATAATTTAAAAGATTATAATTTAGAAATTATTGCTAAGGTTCTTAATAAATATAATAATGATTTATCTATAAGGGCTGAAAAATTAACGATTGAACAATTTGTTATAATTGCTAATGAATTAAAAAAAGATGAAATGAAATAATATAAAAATATCACATATACTTATATAGGTGATAATATGGAGTTTGAGGTTGGTGATTTAGTTACTCGTATCTCTTATGGTCATGATGTTGTATTTAAAATCACCGCAATCGAAGACAATAATATAAAATTAAAAGGTATTAGTGTACGTTTATATGCTGATAGCAATGCTGATGATTTGGTTTTTTGTTCAAAAGAAATTGAGGAAATTACTAAAGACGATGATTCTTTTAAAGATAGTGTACGTGATTTAATAAATTTAGATCGTAGTCAATATTTTTATTTGCCTGGTAGAATATTACATATCGATGGTGATGAAGATTATTTAGAAAAATGTTTGAAATTTTATCGTGAAGCCAATGTTTTAGTATATGGAATTCATGAAGATGAAGAAGAAATGTCTATTAATATAAAAAAATATTTAACTGATATAAATCCAGATATTTTGGTTATTACTGGTCATGATGCTTATTATAAAAAAAACGGTAAAAAGGATGATATTAAATCATATAAAAACACTGATAAATTTATAAAAACAGTAATTGAAGCTCGCAAATACGAGAAAGCCTATGATAAATTAATAATAATTGCTGGTGCTTGTCAATCTAATTATGAAGCATTATTAAAATCAGGTGCAAATTTTGCATCAAGCCCGAAAAGAGTTAATATTCATGCTTTAGATCCTGCTATTATTGCACTTACTCTAAGTTTAACAGATAAAAGTAAAGATATTGATTTAATTGATGTTTTAAAAAAAACTAAATATGGTGAAAGTGGCATAGGAGGAATTATTACTAAAGGAACAATGTATGTTGGATACCCACGATAAAAAGGAAGGGGAATAGGTATGATTGAAGAAATTAAACAAGATATGAAAAAACATGTAGGTGAGGAAGTAAAAGTTATTTATAATGGTGGCCGTAATAAAATTGAAGAATATGATGCGGTAATAACTGAAATTTATAAATTTATTTTTGTGGTAAAATTAAATAATGATATTAATGAATTAAAATCATTCACTTATTCTGATGTTTTAACAAAGACAGTAGAAATATATTATAAATAGAACGGATATTCTTGCAATTTTTTCCAAAATGGTGTAATATTATAGTCGAATAATGTTATTTGGTGGAAGGAGAGAGAGCATGGAGATCACATCAGTTAATGTGCGCCGAATTGATAAAGAAAATTCACGTATGAAAGGGATAGCTTCAGTATTATTAGATGATTGTTTTGCCATTCATGATATTAGAATTATTGAAGGCGATAATGGTATGTTTATTGCTATGCCTAGTCGTAAAACTGCTACTGGCGGCTATCGTGATATAGCTCATCCAACTAATTCAGAAATACGACAAATGTTTGAAAATGAAATTTTAGCAGAATTTGAAAAAGTGGAACAATAAAAAATATTTTGAATAATTATTAATCTTAGTCATATATATTTTAACAAAGGAGAAGATAATATGGACAAGGTTAATAATGCTTTAGTACATGATATTTCAATTAACGAACGAAAAAATATTATTATATCTGGCTTAAAAAAAATTGAGAGTTTTGATAGCGAAGAATTTTTAATAGAAACTGTAATGGGTTTTATAATGATAAAAGGAGAAGAATTAGAAATAATTAAATTAGATACATATCAAGGCAATGTAACAATAAAAGGGAAATTAAACACTTTAAATTACATTGACGAGTTAAATCAAAAAGAAAAAGAAACGGGAGTTATAAACCGGTTATTTAAATGATTGATTTAACAATTCAAATTAAATCGTTAATATTCTCTTTTTTTTATGGTATTTTATTTTCTTTGCTATTAAATATTAATTATAGTATTATTCATCATAAATTTTTGATTTATAGAGTTATAGTCAACATATTATTTGTATTTGATAATGTTTTATTATATTTTATTATTTTGCGTGTCATTAATAATGGAATTGTACATTACTATTTTATAATTATGATCTTTTTAGGATTTATAATTAGCGATGTCAAATGGAAAAAAATACGATTGAAATTAATAATTAACAATGATATAATTGGTAATACTAGGAGTGATATCGTGAGTAAAAAAATTACTAAAAAAGATAAACGAAGAATAAGTTTAATTTTTGGTTTTATGATTTTAGTAATGGCTATCATTATTTTTAATATAAGTAAAATTTGGTTAAAAATTTTGGAAAAAAACAAAGAATATCATTTTTTAGAAAATGAACTTGTTCGGCTTAATAAAGAAGAAAAAAATTTAAAAAACGAATTGGTTAAATTGCAAAATCCAGATTATGTTGCTCGATATGCACGGGAAAAATACTTATATTCAAGAGATGGTGAAATTACAATTAAAATTCCTTAAGCACAGTTGTGCTTTTTTATTTATTAATTGAAATGGGTGTGAGTAATATGTATGTTTGTGGAAAAAGGGTTTGCTTTGAAATAATAAATAATAATAAAAAAATAAACAAAGCATATCTTTCATTTGGTTTTGATGACAAAAATATTATTTCTTATTTACAAAAAAATAAAATTAACACAAAGTATTTATCAATAAGTCAATTAAATAAAATTGCAAAAGAAAAACATCAAGGTATAATTTTAGATATTCCGGAATATCAATATTTTTCTTTTGAACAATTATTAAAAGAAATTGCTAACATTAATAATCCTTTTTTGATTATTCTTGATCATTTAGAAGATCCTCATAATTTAGGTGCAATAATTAGGACTTGTGAAGCGGCAGCAGTTGATGGAATTATTATTCCAAAGGATCGAAGTGTTAAAATTAATGAAACAGTAATGAAAGTAAGCGTTGGGGCATTTAATAATGTTCGTATTTGTCAAGTGTCAAATATAAATGAAATAATAAGAAAATTAAAAACAAATGGTTTTTGGGTAGTTGGCAGTGGTTTTGATAATAGTATTTCATATAACAAAAATGAATATAACTATCCATTGGTTTTAATTCTTGGCAATGAGGGGAAAGGCATTAATAAGTTGACAAAAGAATTATGTGATTATACAGTAAATATTCCTATGTATGGGAAAATTAACAGTTTAAATGTATCAGTAGCAGCGGGAATATTGATATATAAAATAGTTGAAAAAAGAGGAGGGTAAAGATGGTTGATTACAAAGAATATAATGATTATGAACTTCTATATCTTATTGCTGAACAAAATGAGGTGGCTTGTGAGATTTTATATAATAAATATAAACATGTAGTACAATTAAAAGCAAAAAAGCATTTACCATATGCAAATAGCATCGGATTAGATTATAGTGATTTAGTACAAGAAGGAATGATTGGCTTAAAGGAAGCAATTAGAGATTTTAAACCCGATAAAAATGTAAAATTTTCCACTTTTGCTAATTTATGTATTGAACGGCAAATAAGTGCTAGTATTCTTAGCGCTAATAGGCAAAAGCATCGTATTTTAAATGAATCTTTATCTTTAGAAGAGCAATTTTACAATACTAATAAAACATTAAAAGAAATAATTGTGGATAAAAAAGAAACTAATCCTAGTGAGTATTTAATAAGGTTAGAAACTGAACAGGAAACATATAATAAAATATGTAATCTTTTAACTCCTTTTGAAAAAAAAGTATTTTTATTAAAACAAAATGATTATAGTTATAAAGAAAT
>JAQUEG010000075.1 GCA_028685275.1 Bacilli bacterium | reverse complement strand
CGAAAAACAACTATTACTTTTGATGAGATAAAAAATCTTGATACTGAATCGGCCACTAGTTATTTGCTGGAAAAAGTTTTAAATGATTATCAATTGAAATTAAAAGGATTGCCGATTGAAATTATTAATGATTTTGAAAAAGCGGTTTATTTAAATGTAATTGATACTTATTGGATGGAGCACATTAATACTTTAGCGCAATTAAAAGAAGGAATTTATTTAAGAGGTTATGCCCAAGAGAATCCATTACTAGCTTATACTTCTGAAGGTTTTGAGTTATTTGATGAAATGAATTTAAAAATTCAAAAACAAACATCTATTTACTTATTAAATGCTGAAGTTAGACAAAATTTAGAACGGAAAGAAGTAGCAAAAATTAATGAACCAGTAGCAGATGAAAGTAAAGTATTAAAAAAAGCAAAAAAAATTACTAAAATTGGACGTAATGATAAGTGTCCGTGTGGAAGTGGCAAAAAATATAAACATTGTTGTGGCAAATAACTCGCAAACTTAATAGATAATATTGAATATAAAAAACAGGAGGCTTATATGTTTGGAAAAAAAGTAAAATTAGATTAGCAAAAGATATAACATATTTATCAGAAACCGCAACTGAAGAATTTATTAAATATATTGAAAACGATAAAGAATTATATACTAAATGTATAACTGATATACCATTAAAGAATAGTACTATAATGTCTATTATCAATTTATATAGAGACTTATTAAATTCGAAATATAATTCAGAAGATGTCTTCAAAGTATTGTATACAGTAATTTTCAGTATAGCACCTAATGAAGAAATGGGGAAAAAATTCTTTGAAGGATTCTTATCTTATATTAATCAAACGAATGAAGTAATAGATTATTATAGAAAACAACAAGATTTTGATATTGCTCAAGTTCTAACTGATGTTTATTTTAAATTAATTATAGATGACGAAAATTATTTTATCGAAGAATTAGAAAATTCAATACGACAATTACCAAGTTATAAGAAAATTTATAATAAAATAAATGGAATAGGCAAAAACAGTATTATTTTGACTGAAAAGTATAACATAAGATTAAAATAGCAAATTTAGATACGATTTACTCATAAAGCCGAGTAGAGCGGAGTGAATTGCCGTGAAGAAAAAACCCGTAAATAAAGGAAATGAGCGTTTAGAATGGAGCCAAACAGAGCAAATCTTTTAGCCATGTGGCAGTGGTAAAATAATCAAACATTATTGCGGTAAGTAAAATTAATAAAGGGGCGATAAAATGGATTTGAATAAAATTAAATTAAAATTAAAACAACTTGATGATCAATTAATGAAAATATGGGGGTTACTTTGACGTTTTAACAAAACTAGATAGAATTGAAAACTTAAAGGAGCGAATTAGTAAACCAAATTTTTGGGACAACAAAGAGGAAGCTGAAAATATTATTAAAGAAAGTAATGAATTAAAGCAACAAACTGAAAATATTATTAATTTAAAAAATAGGATAACTAATAATTTAGAAATCGTTATGTTATTAGAAGAAGAAAATGATGAAATATTACTAAATGAAATAATAGAAGAAGTAAAAGAATTAATTAAAGAAGTAAATAATTTAGAATTAGAAACATTATTAAATGAGGAATATGATCGTTATAATGCAATTTTAGAAATTCATGCGGGTGCTGGTGGGACAGAAGCTTGTGATTGGGCGAATATGTTATTGCGTATGTATATGCGTTGGTGTGAAAGTAATAAATATAAATATGAAATCATAAGTTTACAAGAAGGAGAAGAAGCGGGAATTAAAAGTGCTTATCTTTTTATTAAAGGTAAAAATATTTATGGTTATTTAAAGAGCGAAAAGGGTATTCATCGTTTAGTTAGGTTATCACCATTTGATACTGCTAAAAGAAGACATACCTCTTTTGCATCCGTTGATTTAACGCCAGATATTGAAAAAGATATAAATATTGATATTAAGGAACAAGATTTAAAAATAGATGTGTATCGAAGTGGTGGTGCTGGGGGTCAATCAGTTAATACTACTGATAGTGCTGTGCGTATTACTCATTTACCAACTGGGATAGTAGTAACTTGTCAAAATGAAAGAAGTCAAGTAAAAAACAAAGAAATAGCAATGAAAATATTAAAAAGCAAACTTTATCAATTAGAACAAGAAAAAATAAACAAATCAATTACTGATTTAAAACAAGGTAATATGAATATTGAATTTGGTTCGCAAATTAGATCATATATAATGCATCCTTATTCTTTAGTTAAAGATCATCGTACTAATTATGAAACTAGTAATGTTTTAAAGGTATTAGATGGTGATATTAATCAATTTATCGAAGCATATTTACATAATAATAGTAAAACCTAGTAATAGTTCATAAAATTTATTTAAAAGATGTTATAATTAAAAAGAGGTAAGGAGTACAAAAACATGGAGTTAATTCGAATTAAAGGTGTAGATAAACAATATAATAATGGCGTTACCGCAATTTATGATTTAAATTTAAAAGTAAAAAAAGGTGACTTTATTTTTGTTATTGGAGCATCAGGAAGTGGCAAATCAACTTTAATTAAGTTATTATATCGTGAAGAAAAACCAACAAAAGGTCAAATTATTGTTGGTGGTATTGATGTGGCTAAACTTAAAAATAACAAAGTATATAAATTGCGCCGGAAATTAGGAATTGTTTTTCAAGATTTTAAATTATTACCTAAGTTAAATGTTTTTGAAAATGTTGCTTTCGCTCTTGAAATGTATGGGAATCCAATGAGTGAAGTCCGTAATAAAACTTTAAAAGCATTGGAACTAGTAGGATTGAAAAATAAAGCAAAACAATATCCAGATAAATTATCAGGTGGTGAACAACAACGGGTTGCAATTGCAAGAGCAATTGTTAATGGTCCAAAATTATTATTGTGTGATGAACCAACTGGTAATCTTGATCCAGATACTAGTTATGAAATATTAAAAGTATTAGAAGTAATAAATAATTTAGGAACTACAGTAATTATGGCTACTCATGATCGGGAAATGGTTAATAAATTTAAAAAAAGAGTAATAGTTTTAGATAATGGTAAATTAGTTAAGGATTACGAGAAGGGAAGTTATGTAGATGCTGAAGATGTTTAGAATTATTGGTCGCAATATTAGGGATGCTTTTCGTAGTATTTTTCGTAATTTTAGTTTAAGTGTTGCATCAATTTCTTGTATTACAATCACTTTAATAGTAGTGGCACTTGCTTTGATTTTATCATCTAATTTTGATAATTTTACAAAATTAATGAAAGAAGATTTTACGATTGTAGTTTTTTTAGATAACAAGATAGATCAAGTAGGTATTGAACAAGTTGAAATGGAAATAGAAAAACTAGAAAATCTTGATAGTTATGAATTTGAAAGCAAAGAAAAAATTGCTGCTTCTTTAATGCAAACTTCAGATATATTTAAAAATATAATGAAGGATTGGGAAAGTACTAATAATCCTTTACAAGATACTTTCTTAGTAAAAGTTAATGAAGTGGAAAAAATTAAAACAACAGCCAACGAAATAAAAAATATAGAAGGAGTTTCGGTTGTTAAATACGGAGAGGGTATTGTTGAAAAATTATTAGCGGTTTTCAACAATGTTGAGAAAGCCTTGGTTATTATTGTTATTGCATTAACTTTTGTAACCGCATTTTTAATTACTAATACCATTAAATTAACTATTTTTTCTCGTAAAAAAGAAATTGAAATTATGCGTTTAGTTGGTGCTTCTAATATTAATATTGAATTACCTTTTGTTATCGAGGGATTGTTTTTAGGTATCTTAGGGGCATTAATTCCAGTTATTATGGTTATTTATGGTTACGCTAATATTTATATTAATTTTGATGGTCAATTATTTTCCCCTTTTGTTCAATTAGTTCACCCGGAACCATTTATTTATTTTATTTCTTTAGGTCTTTGTGGTATTGGAATTATTGTTGGAATGATGGGGAGTTTAATTGCAGTTAGAAAATATTTAAAAATTTAAAAAGGAGAAAATAAAATGCGAGTAATATTTAATAATCGTGAAGAAGATGATGACTACATAGATACTAGTAAATATGGAAATTATTATCGACCCCGTTTAAAACCAAATCATAATGCTAAATATAGTGTTTTATTCATTTTAATTATTATTAGTTTTTTTGTTTTATGGTGGGGTGGATTTTTAAAACCAGTTGATAAGGAATTATTACATGTTCAATTATTAGATCGTATATGTGAAGCCTCAGTAGAATATGTTAAAAAACCGAATAATAAGGAGGGTATTTATGGGGCTAATATACCAGGGCGAGTTATTTATATTCAATTAAATGAATTAATTGAGCATGAATATATTGAGGGCAATTTAAAAGATATTCGAACTGGTGATCCGATAGCTACTTCTACCAATATTAGATTAGAAGTTCTATCAGAAGATGATGTAATGTGTAG
>JAQUEG010000074.1 GCA_028685275.1 Bacilli bacterium | reverse complement strand
AATTTAGAAATATCACGAACCATTTGTAATTCGTTTACTTTATTGCTTTTTTCTAAACGAGCTTCTAATTCATAAGACATATCAAAGTGATCTTCAATTACTTTCTTATAAGGACTTGTAATAAGTAAAATCTCTTCAATTCCTGAAGAAACTGCTTCTTCAATAATATATTGAAGTGTTGGTTTATCAACAATTGGTAATATTTCCTTAGGGACTGCTTTAGTAACTGGCAAAAAACGTGTCCCCATACCAGCTACTGGAATAACTGCCTTTCTAATTTTTTTCATTTTTAGCATCCTTCCTTTAATATTTAATATATATAACTAAATAATAGTTATAGTTTTAATAATCACTATCACTGTAAAACATATTTTTATAATCGAAACTATTATTATCATTGATTTCTTCAATAAATTCATCACCAATTTCAGCAATAAAACGACTTGCTACATTAAAACGGTGATCCCCAAATAATAATCTAAGTTTAGCATTAGATAAATATAAATAACGTTTCGCTCTTGTCATGGCGACATAAAACAAACGACGTTCTTCTTCTATATCACTATTAGAATCTAATGAGTTAGCATGCGGAAATATCTGCTCTTCTAATCCCGTTATAAAAACAGTATTAAATTCTAAGCCTTTTACCGCATGAACAGTCATAAGCGACACCTTGTCATTTACGTCCTTTAACTCCTCACTATTACTAACTAAACTTATTTGCATTAAAAATTCTTCTAATGAAATATAGCCATGATTTTCTTCTAAGGATTTAATAACCGATTTAATCTCTTCCATATTTTCAATTTTAATATCGGCCTCTAAGTTTTTTTGATTAACATAAAAATCCCTTAATCCAGACTTAGTCAAAACTGATTCAATCAATGTAATTAAATTACTATTTTTATTTATTTCTTTCAATTCTTCAATTGTTTTTTTAAAGGATAATTCTGGTTCTTGCTTAATAACTTCATAAATACTTTTATTTTCCATTTCTGCTTGTTCTATTAATTTTTCTTGCTTTTTCTTTCCAATTCCACGCCTTGGTGTATTAATACATCGCAATAAACTAATATCATCTTTTTCATTATATATTAATTTAAGATAAGCGAATAAATCTTTAATTTCTTTACGATTATAGAAGGCAAAAGCACCAACTACTTGATAAGGAATGTTACTAACCATAAAAGCATCTTCTAAAGCTCGTGACTGCGCATTAGTTCGATATAAAACAGCCATTTCATTATATGAAACCCCTTCATCATATAACTTTTTTATTTCATCAGTAATATATTTACCTTCATCTTTTTCATTATATCCTTGAAAGTATTTAATTTTAGAACCTTCATCACAAGTAGTTACTAATTTCTTTTCTTTACGAATTTTATTATTTTTAATTACATTATTTGCTGCTTCTAAAATGTTTTTTGTAGAACGATAATTACTTTCTAAAATAATAGTTTTAGCATTGTTATAGTCTTTTTCAAAGTGCAGAATGTTATTATAATTAGCACCACGAAATGAATAAATAGATTGATCAGCATCACCTACGACAAATACATTTTTATATTTTGCACCAATTAATTTAATTAATACATATTGTGCTTCATTAGTATCCTGATACTCATCAATTAAAATATATTTAAATTGCTCTTGATAATGATTTAAAACCTCGTTATTTTTTTTAAATATATTTATTGGTTTAATTAATAAATCATCAAAATCAACCGCATTATTTTGCTCTAACATTTGTTCATATTTAGCATAAATTTTTAATACTGTTTGTTCCCATTCCGTATGACAAAATTTAGCATACTCACTCACACTTAACAACTCATTTTTAACACCACTAATAATCTTTCTAAGATAAATCGGATTATAATGCTTAGGATCTAAATTTAATTTATGAAGAACTTTTTTAATCGTTGAAACACTATCACTTTCATCTAAAATTATAAAATTACGCATCAGGTTTAATAATTGATAATTCTCCCTTATAACTCGATAACCAAAGGAATGAAAAGTAGATATTTGAATATTATTAGCTTCTTTACCAATTAAATTATATACCCTTTCCTTCATTTCTTTAGCAGCTTTATTAGTAAAAGTTATCGCTAAAATAGAAAAAGGTGAAATTCCTAATTCTTTAATTAAATATGCAACTTTATAAGTTAAAACTCTAGTTTTACCACTACCAGCACCCGCTAAAATTAAAAGGGGGCCATTTGTATAAGTAACTGCTTCCTTTTGTTGCTCATTTAAATCAGTTAAATTCATTAATCAATTCCCCCTATTCTTCATCTGTCAAAATAATTATATCACGTATAATTATAGACTTAAAGATTAATTATATCAAAATTAATAATTTTTAATGTTTTTCTTTTGTGCGGGCACTTAATTTTACTTAAAGAATATAATAGTTATGGAAGAGTAAAGGAGGTTTATAATGAGAAAAATTATTATTTCCACGATTATTTTGGTTGGCATCATGGTTACTGCTTTTTCCCTTGTTTATAAGTATACTAAAAAAAGCAATTTAACTACCATTAAATTAGCCGAAGTTACACATAGTATTTTTTATGCGCCGCAATATGTAGCTATAAGCGAGGGTTTCTTTGAAGAAGAAAAATTAGAAATTGATCTTATATTAACCCCAGGTGCAGATAAAGTAATGGCCGCTGTTTTATCTGGTGATGTTGATATTGGTTTTTCCGGTCCAGAAGCAACCATTTATGTTTATAATGGTGGCGAAAAAGATTATGTTGTTACTTTCGCTCAATTAACAAAACGTGATGGTTCTTTTATTGTTTCTCGTAAAAAAATTAATAATTTTACCTTAGATGACTTAAAAGGAAAATATGTTATTGGTGGCCGAAAAGGCGGTATGCCAGAAATGACTTTTGAATGGGCCTTAAAACAACATGGTATTGATCCAAAAAAAGATCTTTTTATTGACACTAGTGTTGACTTTGCTGCTATGCAAGGAGCATTTATTGGGGGCACTGGTGATTTTGTAACATTATTTGAACCAGTAGCATTACAACTAGAAAAACAACAATTTGGCTATGTGGTCGCATCAGTTGGTGCTTTAAGTGGTGAAACACCTTATACTGCTTATAATGCCCGTAAAAGTTATATAAAAGAGAATCCAGTAATTATCCAAAGTCTTACTAATGCTATTAATAAAGGATTAAAATTTGTAGCTGAAAATAATGCTGAAACAATTGCTAAAAGCATTTATGAGTTTTTCCCTGATATGTCTATGAATGATTTAATCGCTGTAACCCAAAGATATAAAGACCAAGATACCTGGAATGATAATACTTATTTAAAGGAAGAAGCATTTAATCGTTTACAAGAAATAATGATTAATGCTGGCGAATTAACTAAAAAAGCTCCCTATGCCAATTTAGTTGATAATTCTTTTTCGAAATAAGGATAATATGAAAAAAATATTAGAAATAAAAAATCTAAATAAAAAGTATCACCAAAAAACTGGTGAAATAGAAGCCATTAAAAATGTTTCACTAACCATTAATGAAGGCGAATTTATAGCAATTGTTGGTCCTTCTGGTTGTGGTAAATCAACTATTCTTTCTATTATTTGTAATATTGAAAAAAAATCAAACGGAATAATAAAATTTATAAAAAAAGATTTTAAAATAGGGTATATGTTACAAGACGATACCCTATTCCCTTGGTTAACAGTCCTTGATAATTGCCTTCTTGGTTTAGAAATTAATAAAAAATTAACTAAAGAAAACAAAGAAAAAATAATTAGTTTATTAACAACTTATGGTTTAAGCGATTTTATTTATTGTTATCCAAAGACACTTTCTGGTGGCATGAGACAACGAGTCGCTTTGATTCGAACCCTAGCTCTTAATCCAGATATTTTATTATTAGATGAGCCGTTTTCTGCTTTAGATTATCAAACTAGATTAGCTGTTTCTGATGATGTTTATAAAATTATAAAAAAGGAAAACAAAACAACTATTATGGTTACCCATGATATTGCCGAAGCTATTAGTATGGCTGATAAAATAATTGTTTTATCCAAACGACCAGCTACTATTAAAAATATTTATAATATTAACTTATCTAATAAATCAAATCCAATTGAAAACCGTAAAGCTAAAGAATTTGCCTTTTATTATAGCCAAATATGGAAGGATCTAGATATTCATGTATAGCGAAGAACATAAAACATATTTGCAAAAAGAAAAAAGAAATAATATATTAATTTTATTTACTCAGATAATCATATTTATACTATTTATTAGTTTATGGCAATTATTAGTTTATTTTAATATTATTAATCGCTTTATTTTTTCTAGTCCATTTGATGTTATAAAAACAATTATTAATCTTTATCAACAAGGTTATTTATTTAATCATATATTTATTACTATTTGGGAAACAACTATTAGTTTTACTTTAAGTATTATTATTGGTACTTTAATTGCTACCATTATGTGGTGGCATAAATTTATTGCCAAAGTAATAGAA
>JAQUEG010000073.1 GCA_028685275.1 Bacilli bacterium | reverse complement strand
CCATCCATCTCTCCAATTTGTGCTACTGGCAGGCACGTTTTGATAAGACCAATCTGTAAAGCTATTGCCTGCTTGGTCGTCATTGAGAGTTCTAAAGTAGTACAATCCCGTACCACCGGCATTGCCATAACCAAGAAAATCTTCGTAAAAAGTGTTTGTGTAACCAGTTACGTTGTTTTCGCTGGTCCAGAAATTTTCATCCGTAAATTCATCCAACGGCCCTTTGTCTAAGAAGTCGTTGCATGCTGTGAAGAACAGCATAAGGGATGCGATAATTGATATTATTAATTTGTTCATATTGTTGTCTCTTTTAAAGAATTTATTAATTGTTTTAGAAAGTAAGCTGCAATCCAAATGAAACAGTACGGAACATTGGGTCAATTCGTCCCCAAGTAGCATTACCCAAACTTACACCTTCTTCTTTATCATTCACTTCAGGGTCAACCGGAGCTTTACTTTTATTAATTAATTCGGCCAAATTGTTTGCGCTAAAATAAACTCTTGCTTTTTGCAAATAAAGTCTTGAAGTCAAATCAATTGGTAAAGAATAACCAACTGTTAGGTTTTTCAATCTCAAGTAAGCCATGTTTACAATATATTTAGATTGAGGATAGAAATTATTTCGCCCTAATTCCAACACAGAAATTGTTCCTCGTCCGGCATTTCCAGGGAAAAGACGTGGAAACTCTGCATTTGGATTTGGATTTTCTTCTGTCCAATAGTCTGTTTGATTGGCATAAAGTGCATCAGCACCGCGCATGAAAGGCATAACGAAAGCACTCTGTGTCCATACAGAACGTTGGCCAACGCCTTGAAAGAAAATATCAAGATCGAAACCTTTGTATTCTCCACCCAGTCTAAAACCGTATTGATATCGTGGTGTGAAATTTCCAATCACTTTAAGGTCGCCATGGTCGTCGGCAGTTCCTTTACCGCCATCAATTACTCCACTATTGTCCAAATCCTTGAACTTAATGTCGCCAGGTCCATAGACAAAAGTACCTTGTTGCAAACCTTTTTGTGTAGCAATACCATCTTTGTAAGTGCCATCGGCATTGAAATCATCTTTGGTAAAAAGTCGATCAGTTTCAAAACCCCAAATATCACCGTAGCGTTTGCCACTGTAGTTGCTGTTGAGCAATTTGGTGTCGTTGTCCCAAGTAACAATGTCAGTAACAAAGTCGCCTATGTTGGCATTGGCATAAATCAACAAATCGTTGACTCTATGACGCCAATCAACACTCAACTCCCAACCTCTGGTTCTCAGCTCGCCTGCATTGATGTAGGGTGCAGCAGCGCCTAAGACTTCGGGCATGGTTCTACCAGGAGCTAACATATCTTTGGTAGTACGTTGGTACCAATCGATAGTTACATTTAGATCATTGTCCAAAAATCCGAAATCACCACCAACGTCTAATGTTTGAATGCGTTCCCACTTCAAAGAAGAAGATACAAGTTTAGGTAAGTCGTAAGCAACTACTTTTGTGCCATCACTTGTAAGCCAATGGGTATTATTGTCAGTCCTTTTTGCCATAGTTGCCAAATACATGTTGTTACCTACGGCTTGGTTACCAATTTCACCATAAGAAGCACGCAATTTAGCATTGCTCACAACTTCTTTTACGGGCTCAAAATAAGCTTCTTCGCTCATGCGATAACCCGCAGATGCAGATGGGAAAAATGCCCAACGGCTATTGGATGGGAATCTGGATGAACCATCATAACGTCCGTTTAGCTCCGCCAACCATATTCCATTGTAATCATAGTTGAGGCGTCCAAAATATCCTGCTGTTGCCCATTGTGTATGTGCTCCACTCACGGTTTGAGCTCCGGTGGCAAGATTAAATTCAGGCAAATTGTAGTCTAATAGATCGCTACGATTAGAGTCATGTCTATAATAAGTTCCACTCTCTGCGTTTCCACCCAACATAAGGTTGAAGTTGTTGCCATCGGCAACACTAAATTCGTAGTTTCCATATACATTCAAAGCAAATGATTTATCTCTGCTTGATCTTTGCTCTATTGATGAACTGCTGGTAAAAGTGGCTCGATCTATAATTTGTCCACCCCAAGAGTTCCATCCACCCAATGGGATGTAGGCTGCTTTACGGGTATAGTTTTCTTCATTGTATGTGTAATCTGCATTCAATGTAAGCCCTTTTGTGATAGTAGCTTTAGCGAAGCCGCCCATACGAATGAAACTATCGTTGTCTGTCCAGTCACCAGCTTGTTTGCGGTAAGCTATGTCATTACGGAAATCATCTCCTTGATATGTACCATAAGGGCCAAAGAAACTACCCCAGCGCCACATATACTGATAGGTTGTTCTGCGTGTGGCAGGACCAACAAAGTCTTTGTTACTATAGTTGAATCGTCCGCCTACTTGCAACCAATCGGTTACGTCCGAAGTTACATTAAGCATGGTAGTCCATTTGTTCAATTTTTCAGGGAAAAATGTCATCACTCCTTCCTCATGGTTATGTCCCACTGACATGTAGTAAGAAGTTTTTCCACTGGTGCCTTGCACCGATAAATTGTGACTTTGTCCGGGTTTCCATTTGCGGAACATAATACCTACAACATCCCAATCGGCAAAATACATGCCCACACCGTTGTTGTCTAATACGAAGTCTTTGTCTAACACCATTTCTCGATAACCTGCCTTCTTGCCATTGTTCTCGTCTCTCCATTTTTCGGCATAAGGAAGCATTTGATCCAAATACATTCCAAACAACTCGTTAGCTAAACCGGCACGATTATTCGCATCCATGAGAGCATTTATCTGAGTTGGAACATCGGGATAGTCCGGAAGAATTGTTGGTGTATCAAAAGAAAAGTTATTCGTGTAATTCACTGATACACGATCTGTTTTTTGTGCCGATTTTGTTGTAATTAAAATAACTCCAAAAGCTGCACGTGTTCCATAAATTGAGGTAGATGCAGCATCTTTCAACACCGAGATGTTTTCAATATCTTGCGTATTGAGAAGTGAGATATCTTCCATGGCTACTCCATCAACAATAATCAATGGTTTACTTGTTGCATCGTTACTTAAGGTTCCTAATCCCCTAATTGATAACGAGGGTTGCTTTCCCAATTGACCACTACTGCTAATAACACTTAGCCCCGGCACAGCACCTTGCAATGCTTTAGAAATATCTGAATAAGGACGTGCTTCTAAAGTTTTGCCCACATCAACAGTGGATACTGCTCCTGTAAGGTTTGCTTTTTTCTGCGTTCCATACCCCACAACTACTACTTCATCCAATAACTCAGTATCGGAACTAAGCACAATTCTTAATGTCGGCTTTACAGCCACTTCTTGAGTTATTAGGCCAACATAGGAAATCACCAAGGTATTAGAACCTGCTGGAACATTTATAGTAAAACTTCCATCAATGTCGGTTATGGTACCTTGCCCGGTACCTTTTATAAGTATGGATGCCCCTATAACGGGCTCTCCGTTGTCGTCTACAACACTCCCTGTTACAAGAGTTTGTGCAAACACTACTCCTAAACCCATATAGAGTAGGAAAAATAATAGATAGATTCTTTTTTTCATAAATAGAATTTTAATTGAATTAATAGAAATAGATCTAAATAATGATTAATATAGTTCCGTAGTGAGAAGATAAGTTCTCTTTACGGCAGTAGCTTTATGCTTTTAATAAAATAGAGTACTCCATTAAAAAAAGGGGTATTATTTTAATAATCGCTAAAATGCATCAGGATGTAAACATTCTAATTAAAAAATAGTTTATACAATACACAACCTTAACACTTATGCAGTAAATAAATATGACTTAAGGAATAGAATTTAGTCTATAAGAAGATTGAATTGTAGCTTAACAACTTATCACATAAAGAGAAAATAATATTTCAATGACAATAGAAATAAAAGAGTGATTATTTTACATCAACAAAATCGAAATAGAAGTAGAAAAAAAGTCAATGAACAAGATCATTAATTCAATTATAATGACCCTCGCAATCCTCTTATCGTGTAAAACTCTAATCCTTGATAAAATGCGTACAATGGGAAACATGAATGAAAGGGAGCATGGATAGTTACAGAAAATAATATTGATTAGCGTTCAATACCAGAAGAGGGGCATCATCGAAAGAGCAACAAAAAAGAGTATTAGAGTATCATGAATTGTTTAAATACATTTACTATACTCGAACTTCTTACCTTTTCTAATTTATTGAATAAAACAAAACGAACATCTCCCCCTAAAAAGAAGATGCCCGTTTTAATTTTGAATATATAAGGTGTAATTAACCCTCCTCTTTTATTTTTCTAAATCCGGTTTATAATATCCCATATTTTCGATGCGGAATTTTGTAACAAAATTATAGTTTTTGATTACTTCATTTTGACCATAATGAATATACACTTCGGCTGAGCGGCGAAATAATTCCGGTTCATCGTTGGCACCCAACAATAATAAATAGCCCATAATGATATGACCGGCACTTTCTACTAATCGGCGCGCATTGAAATCGAGAAATTCACT
>JAQUEG010000072.1 GCA_028685275.1 Bacilli bacterium | reverse complement strand
CGTCATTGGTATCCGTAAGCAATGATCTAAATTAGTTTTTAAAATTTCTTTAGGAATGCCTGTACTTTCCCTGCCAAAAATAAAAAAAATATTTTCATTATAATCAGAATAATTAAAAAAAGAATGCTCCTTTTTAGCATATCTAGTTAAGAAATAATAAGTACCTTTATTCTTAGAAAGAAAATCCTGATAATTATCATAAAGTTCATATTTAAAATCTTTAAGATAATCTAAACCACTTCTTCTTAAATATTTATCGTCTAAAGAAAATCCAATTGGCTTAATAATATGTAGTTTTGAATTAGTAGCAATACAGGTCCGCATAATATTACCAGTATTTTGCGGTATTTCTGGTTCATATAAAACAACATTTATCATTTATTGTACTTCCTCGATTATTTCATGTTCTTTTAAAATATCAATTACATTATCTTTAGTTAAATCATCATCAAGTAAAAAATTAACCATAATTGCATTCTCATAAATACCAAGAGCTGGTACTTGATTAAGATATCTTCCCCGCTTACGTAAAGTAACATCATTATAAAGTAAATCTAATTGCATACTAAAGTTCTCTGCTTGTAATTCACTAACATTAAGGTAAATAATTTCATCTTCTAATTGATATTTAGTAATAATTGATTTAAGGGTTCTTTCAAAATGGCGACATTCACTATCATTAGTTACCCCAAAATATATTACAATATCACGATTATCAGTAATATAATTATTAAATTCTTCCATGCTAATTTCACTTATATAATCAGTAATATATTGTTTATTTTGTGCATTTTCTTTATAAACGGCATGCCACTTTAAAGCATATATTAATATGATAATAGTAAAAAGTAAGAAAGCTATTAATTTAAAATAATTTCCATATTTTTTCATTTAATAAACACCTCCCTAACCTTCTTTTTTTAATTCCTTAATATATTTTACCATATTTAAAGATAAAATTAAAAATATTATTTAGTATTAATTAATTTATCCTTAAGTTTCTGTTGATAAATTTCAATATTACGATTAATAATTTTAGGTCCTCGCCATGCCCCTGCTAAATGACCATATTTCAATTTAAAAGATTTATTTGATAATGGTTCATACATATTTACATTGATAAATTCAACTCCAGTTGGATTAAATTCAGCATGCTTATTATTATTTTGGTTGTTATAAGGACAAACTTGCTGACATATATCACAACCATAAATACAATTATTCATTAATTGTTGTTCTTGTTTTGTTATTTCTCCCTTTTTTTGAGTTATATATGATAAACATTTTTTACTATTTAATACACCATTATTATTTAAAGCTCCTGTTGGACAAGCATTAATACATTTATTACAATTTAAACATGATTTATTAATTGGTTGATCTGGTTTTAAATCTAAATTAGTTAAAATAGATCCTAAGAATATATATGAACCATATTTTTCATTTATCAATAAATTATTTTTACCAAAAAAGCCAAGACCAGCTTGATAAGCAATAGTACGATCACATAATGGACTAGTATCAATAATTATTTTATATTCAAAATTTGACACTTCTTTTTTTATATATGCTGCTAATTTATTTAATTTAGTACGTAATACAAGGTGATAATCTTGTCCCCAAGAATTAGAAGAAAAATATACTTCTTCATTAGTTAAATTTTTTAATTGATTACATGTTTTTGAATATCCTAAAGCAATCACAATAATTGTTTTAACATTATCCATTAATAACTTAGGATTAGTTCTTTCTTCGATCGTTCCTTTTTGAAACTCACAACTATAATCTAACTGTTCTTGTAATTTTAACTTTTCAGTTAATTCAGGAACTATTTTGATACTAGTAAAACCAATTACATCAATCCCTATTCTTTTACTATAATTAATTATTTTATTTTTAAGCATATTTACTCCTTGTTAATTATTTATTCTTAATTAATTTACGATATTCATTTAATCTAACTTCATATGCTTTAATAGCAGTTTCTTTAAACGCTAATTTAGGACTTTTAATTCCCATTTTTATTAAAAGTGACTCTGTAAAATAAGGATTCAATGGTAAAATAGGACCTAAAATATAAGTACCAATAAAATTATTTTCCATAATCCCTTCTAATCTTGTTTCTGGATTACGACCAGTACCTAAAAACATATCTTGAAAATACTTGCCATCTTTACCATATAAATGACTCATTTGGTTCTTATAACCAACAATTTCAAAACCATCATTAGTTACTCCTAAACATAATTCATTATATCGATAATCCTTAACCCTTTTAGTATAAACATTAAATATCCCTAAAGCTTTAACCGTTTTACCATCTGTTTTTTCAATATATTTGCCAAATATCTCTAAAGCATTCCCAATTGCTAATATAACAACACCATCATTAATTAATTTTTTAATTTTTTCTTTATATGGTTTTAATTTTTCAATTATTTCTAATTGATGTTCTTCAGTACAAGGACCTAAATATAACATATTGATTTTATGAGTCATAAATTTTGGTTTATCATTTAAATCAGTATATATGAATTCAACTGATTTTGGTAAACATTGTTTTAAATATTTAATATTACCATTATCACCATATAAATTCATATATTCACTATATAATACCTCTACTCTAACCATTTAATCCCCTACTCTCTCTTTTATTTTTTGTTTTAACTTAAAGGCTAGGGGATATGCATATAATTCATATAAAATATATACTTTATCAATCGCAGTTAAATTAAGCATATCCTCAATTTCTTCATAATTAGTACTTATTTTAATCATATTTTTATCAATTCCCGCTAATTGGAGTCTTAATAATACATCATAACTTCTTGCTCCACCAACAATAATTTGTTTAATCTCGGGATCTTTTAAATATTCAAAATCAGTATCATAAAGCCATGATATATCTTCACTACCATGTACTTTATCTAAAGAATCAGTTACTAATAAAACAACAATTTTATTACCTGGTTGACTCGCAACATAATCAAACATACGTGAACACGAAACTGGATTTTGATCTTTTGATAACATCGTAATTACTTCTAAATTTTGATAAATAATTTTATCTAAACGATCTTTTTTTAATTTAAGTTCATTAAAGCCTTCTTTTATTTGGGAGTGAGTTAAACCCAATGTACGAAGAGTTGCAATTACAGTAACCATATTATATATGTTAAAAACACTATCAGAGATCAATTTATAATTATAATTACGTTTACCATCTCTAATTGTTAAAATATTTTTTTTAAAATTTACTTTTAAACCTAAATAATTAGGAATTGGTGATTTAAAATCACATTTTTTACAATAAGCTTGTCCAATATGATGATAATGACGATATTTAAATTCTAATCGATGTTTACAGACTGGGCAAACCATAATATCTTGAACAATATTATCATAATTATCAGTAATATCTAGCTTATTAACACCAAAATATATTTTTTGATGATTCTCATTACCAATTTGACAAGAAATTAAATCATCTGCATTTAAAATTAAGGTGGTTGTATTAGGAACTGAACTTTTAATTTTCGTTAATATAAATTCACTATGTCCATTTCGCTTAATTGAATCACGAAACAAATTAGTACATACTAAATAAGTTGGTGAAATGTGGTCATATATAAAACCAGAAGCTCGTTCGTCAACTTCAAGTATGGCAATATCTGCTTTTACATTACCAATTAAATTAGCAGTTTCAATTAAAGATGACGCAATCCCTGGGGAAATATTTGATCCTTTGTCATTATTAATCGTTTGATAGCCATTTTTTATCAAAATATTATTAATAAAATTAGATACACTAGTTTTACCATTAGTACCAGTTACGGCAATTACGATTTCTGGATGTCCAATTCGACTTAAAAAATCAGGACATATTTTAATGGCATATTTACCGGGGAAATGCGTCCCCCTATCTTTAAAAATTAATTTAATAATCATTTGGATTATTTTTCCTATGTATAGTGCGATAAAAAAACGAGGTGACCTTTTCTTTTTTCGTTGCATACTACCCACTCCTAATAAAGTAAATCTACCTAAATAATACACTGATTTACGTGGGTTGTCAATCAATATAGCAATATAAAATTAGAGCTTAACTCTAATTTTAGTATTTTTATTTTGCACCCATACCACCATCAATTCGGTAACTAACACCATTTATATATTTAGCACGTTTTGATGCTAGAAAATACATTAAATCTGCTACTTCTTCATTAGTTGCATAACGTTGTAATGGAATTGATTTAATAGTTTCATTTTTTACTTTTTCGGCTTCACCTGGGATGGTTCCCTCTTCAATTGAACGCATCATTCTATTTTCAACCGGACCTGGACAAATAGCATTTACTCTTATATTATAAGATGCTCCTTCTAAACAAGCAGTTTTTGTTAACCCAATAACCGCGTGTTTAGAGGCGGTATAAGGTCCTAAACCAGGAGAACCAATAAACCCTGCTACAGATGATGTGTTAAT
Organism: Bacilli bacterium; assembly: GCA_028685275.1. GTDB lineage: Bacteria > Bacillota_I > Bacilli_A > RF39 > UBA660 > SKGN01. The sequence continues at coordinate 126 of JAQUEG010000072.1, read as the reverse complement.
AATACACCCTTCTTTTTGCTTCATCATAACTGCCATTACATGTTTTAAGCCAAAATATATTCCTTTAACATTTACTCCTAAAACAAAATCTAAATTTTCAACAGTAGTATCAACAATATTTTGGAC
>JAQUEG010000071.1 GCA_028685275.1 Bacilli bacterium | reverse complement strand
AAATTCTGAATACTATAAAAATTCAACTAACGCAATTCTTGCTATTGATTATCAAAATTTATTCAAAGATAAACAAAATGTAATTGTGATTGGTTGTGTTACAGATATTTGTATTAAGCATTTTGCTATTACTTTAAATAAATATTTTGATCAGTTTAATCTAAATAAAAAAGTAATTGTAATTGAAGACTTAGTAACCACTTTTGACATGTTAAATCACGATGCTGCCATTTTCCATCAACAAGCTATTACTGAGATGGTTAATGACGGAGTGGAAGTAGTTAATTATAAAGAACCTCAACAATTTAATAAAACTTACATTAAGACCTAAATTTTAGTGAAAAGGGTGAATAAACTAATGAAAAAAATTAAGTTATGTTGCAAAAATGATTATTTCTCATTAAAAGTAAAAAAAAGATTAATAAGTTATTTAGAACAAGCAAATTTCATTATTACTAATGAAACCCCAGATTTAATAATTGCGATTGGTGGTGATGGAACTTTTATTAAAGCTTTAAAAGAAAGTAATTACGATAATAAACCTTTTTATATTGGTGTTAATTCAGGTACATTAGGTTTCTTACAAGAAATAGAAATTAAGGATTTAAAGAGTTTTGTTCAAAAATTAAAAAATAATAAATTAAAACATGAACAAATATCAATGCAAGAAACTAAAGTTGTACTTAAAAGTGGGGAAATATATTTTTATCGTTCATTTAATGAAATTGTTATTAGAGAATCAGCCCTAAAAATATTAAAAGTTAATGTTGAAATTGAAGATTTTAAATTAGAACATTTTTTAGGTGATGGCTTATTAATTGCAACTTCTACTGGTTCAACTGCTCATAATTTATCATTAGGAGGTAGTATCGTTCACCAATATTTAGCAACGTTACAAATTACTCCAATAGGACCATTAAATAATAAAGTCTATCGTACCCTAAACAATTCAGTAGTTGTGCCTGAAAACATGATAATAAAAATTATTCCTACTGATAATGATAATCAAATTATGGTTACCATCGATGGTGATAATAAGAATTTTACTAATGTTAAGTATATTGAGACAAAATCATGTTCTCATAAATTAAATATTTTGAAATTTAATAATTTTAATTATTGGCAAAAAATTGAATCAAAATTTTTAAAATAAGAAAGGAAAAATATAATGAAAAAAGTAATAAATCGTTTTGGACAAGCAATGTTATATGGAGAAAAGGATATAAAGGGGAAAATATATTGTACTTGTGCAGCTTGTATGTCTGTTTGGGCTGATTTTCTAAGTTACGCTAATGCAAATGAGGAACGAATGACTACTAATATTGAGGAAGCTGATTGTATTATTGTTTTAAGTTGTCAGGTTACTGATTTAGCAATTTTAAATGATTTAATAGTTGCGCATCGTTTGCATCAAAAAACGGGTAAGGAAATATATATGGGTGGTTGTTTAGCTTATCGTTTTGATATTAACTTACCAACTTATATAAAAAGATTAAGTGTAATGAGAAATGTAAAACAAGAAATTATTAAAAAAAGTTTAATGAATTATGAAAAACCGTTTTGGGTAAAAAATTTTAAAGAAACAGAGGATGAATATGCGGAAGGTAATTTATTTCGTAATATGTATCCTTTAAAAATAGGAGCTGGGTGTAAAAATAAATGTAAGTATTGTACGATTAAAGATACTAGAGGTGCCGGTTATGAACTTAATCCTTATGATCAAATTCAAGAATTTTTAAATCATGATAATATTGTTTTGATTTCTGATAGCCCAACTGTTAACCAAATAAAAGGTTGGGTAGCAATTGCTAACGAATATAACAAACCTATTTCAATTCGTAATTTAGAACCACAAATAGCGGTTATTTGTCAAAATGAATTATTAGCTTTAGCTCAAAAAGGCTTATTAAAAGTTTTACATTGTCCAATTCAAAGTAATAATCGCGAAGTCTTAGAAGCAATGAATCGTAATGCCGAATTAACGTATGAATATTTAGAATTAGTGCCACAATTTCGTGAGTGTGGAACTAAAGTTGCTACTAATATTATTATTGATTATGTAGTTGGTAATGAATTTATTCATAATTGTGATCGTGAATTTTTAGATAAAAATTTTGATTATTGGGTTTGGAATCCATATTTTGATGGTAAATTTTCTGTTGATAAAGCTAAAGCGAGATATAAAAAATATATTAAAGATGATTATCAATTAGGATATTCAAAAGTAAAAAAATATTAGACTTAGTTATTTATATAAGGTATAATGTTATTGATATAACATTATATCAGGTGATGTAAATGACAGCATTAAATATAATGCAACAAATTAATGAAAAAGGATTGAAAGCACTAGAAGATTATAAAGACACTCATTATTATTATCCTTTAAAAATGTATTTTAAAGCTAAAAAGGCAAGAACTAATCTTGAATATTTAGATAAAAAAAGTGATAGTCATGCTTATGTTTTAAAATATGTAGAAAAAACATTAATTATACTAGAGAAGGAAAGTATAAAAAACCAAGAAATTTTCAATATCTTGGAAACAGTATTACTATGGTCTGATATTGCTAAGGTTGGAACTGGTTCAGCAATAAAAGAATGGCAAAGAAAAAAATATAATTTGTATGTTCATAATTTAGGATCATTCATGATTTATAATAATTATACAACTAATCAAAAAAACCAAGAAATTATTAGTGTTTTAATAAAAACCCACGGTTTATTTGGTCAATACTTACGAGGAGAAAATAAATTAAGTGGTAGTATTGAAATATATCAATTATTAGAAAGAAAATTGATTAAGCGAAATATTTTGGAAAAAATATTATATATACTTAATAAGTGTATTATTAAGGCAGTTAATGAAAAATTATGGTTAAAATTAGAAAAAGATATTGTAATAGCAATTAATAATTTATTAAATAAAAAATTTGTTGAATTAGATGATTTAGAGCGTCTTAAAAGATTAAGAGGGAATAAAAAAGAGAATATCTCTAAGTGGTATAACAAATATAAAGATATAATTGTTCCAATCTTTGAACAACTGGATTTATGGTATGTTGAATCAGCGCTTGGTGATTTTGAACTTAATAATTTCTTTAAAATATTTTATATAATTATGAAAAAATGTGATATTAGTAATTTTCAAAATCTTTCTTTTGAGAATTTTATGGATAATATTTATTATGATCGTAAAGGTGTAAAAAATGTCAACTTATATAAAAAACGTATTATTGAAAAATATTTAAATAGTATTGATATTGAAAACAATATTATTCCTGTAAACGAACATGTTGAAGTAGTAATTAGAGAAATAGAAGGGACAATTTTATTTAACTTTAAATTTTCAGAAGCGGCAAGTAAATTAATTGAATTTTGTGAAGTAGCAGAAAAAACTAATTCGATCCTTTATGAAAAAAGTATTATTATGTTATATGATTTATTTGAATTTAGAAAAGATGATTATGACTGGTTTTATAATGAGCATACATATTTGAAGGTAATGAATCAATCAATTACTTATAAAAGTATTATTCTTGATTATATTGTTGGTAATTATATTATAGATGTTGGACCTGGTGGTGGCGCTTTAATGAATATGATTGAAGAACGCTATCCAAATAAAAAGATAGTTGGTATTGATATTGCTAAAACAGTAGTTAGTGAATTAAATAAATATAAAAAAGAACATAAACGTAAATGGGAAGTCATGGAAATGGATATTTTTGAAGCAACTAAACATATTGCTTTAAATTCGGTTGATACAGTTATATTTTCATCAGTTATTCATGAGCTATATTCTTATGTAGAAACAGATGGTAAGAAATTTAATATTAAAACTATTATTAAGGCACTACAAAATGCTTATGATATTTTAAAACCAGGAGGACGTATTATTATTAGAGATGGAATTAAAACAGAACCAGATACTAAACGTATAATTGAGTTTAAAACTGATGATGGCCTTGATTTCTTTTATAATTATGAACGTGATTTTAAAGGTCGTAAAATTGAATATCAATTGCTTGATAAAAAAAGACTATTATTACCAGTGAATGATGCTATGGAATTTTTATATACTTATACTTGGGGTATTGAATCATATCCTAGAGAAGTACAAGAACAATTTGGATATTTTACGCCATCTGAATTTGTTAAATGTATTAATGATAATTTAAGCAATGCTATCATAATTGAGTTTAAGCATTTTTTACAAGAAGGATATACTGAACATTTACTTTCTAAGATTAATTTTTATAATGAAGATGGCGAAAAAGAAAAACTACCTAATAGTACTTGTTTAGTAGTAATTGAAAAAGGAATTAGTAGTAAATAGAAAGGATGATATAATGCTAAATAAAGAAGGTTTAACAGAGAAAGAATTTTTAGAAAAATATGATTGTAGTCAATTTGAACATCCATCCTATACAGTTGATGATTTACTTTTTGCAATTGAAGAAAAAAAAAATAATGATGTTCGAAAGTTAAATAAAAAGAAATTACAAGTATTATTATTAAAACGAACTAATCATCCTTATATTAATACATGGTGTTTACCAGGGGTATTCATTAAAATGTATGAATCATTAGAAGAAGCTAGTTTAAGAGCTTTAAAAGAAAAAGCTGATTTTGGAAACATATATTTAGAACAATTATATACATATGGTGAAGTTAATCGTGATAAAA
>JAQUEG010000070.1 GCA_028685275.1 Bacilli bacterium | reverse complement strand
TAAAAAACAATATTATCGATTATGCAGCAAAAGGAGCACAAATTATTATAACAACTACTGATGTTAATAATATAGTAGAAAAAATCAAAGATGCAGGTACCATTTTTTATGTAAAAAATGCTGTAAGAACAAGAGGAGCGGATGAACAAAATCAGTAAAGAAAAAATACACTATGATTCTTCAGACATTCAAGTTTTAGAGGGATTAGAGGCCGTAAGGAAAAGACCAGGAATGTATATAGGTTCTACAGGTAGTAGAGGATTACATCATTTAGTATGGGAAATTGTTGATAATGCTGTCGATGAAGCGTTAGCAGGTTATTGTGATGATATAGAAATTATTATTGAAAAAGATAATTCTATTACGATTAAAGACGATGGCCGTGGCATTCCAATAGGAATTCAATCTCAAACCGGAAAACCAGCAGTAGAAACTATTTTTATGATACTTCATGCCGGCGGTAAATTTGGTGGTTCAGGATATAAAGTATCAGGGGGGTTGCATGGTGTAGGTGCTTCAGTTGTAAATGCTTTGAGTAGTTTTTTAGATGTTAAAATTTATCAAGACGGTAAAATTTATCACCAAAGATTTGAAAACGGCGGCATTAATGTTTCTGAATTAAAAGAAATAGGTGAGTGTGATAAAGCAAGAAGTGGGACAACCATAACTTTTAAGCCAGAGCCTAAAATATTTACCGAAACAATAGAATTTGATTATAATATTTTAAAAAATAGAATTAGAGAATTAGCTTTTTTAAATAAAGGATTACGTTTCATACTGGTAGATGAACGCCAAGAGGCAAAAAAAGAAATATTTTTGTATCAAGGCGGGATTAAAGAGTACATAGAATTATTAAATAAAAATAAAAATATTATTCATGATAATATTGTATATTTTGAAGGTGTTGATAATGATATTATATTAGAGGTCGCGTTACAATATAATTCGTCATATGTAAATAATAGTTATTCCTTTGTTAATAATATAAACACATATGAAGGCGGCACTCATGACGAAGGAGTAAAAAGGGCTTTATCTCGTGTTATTAATAATTATGCACGTAATAATGGATATATAAAAGAAAATGAAGAAAATTTTACAGGTGAAGATGTTAGAGAAGGATTAACAATGATTATTTCTTTAAAACATCCCAATCCACAATTTGAAGGGCAAACTAAAACAAAGTTAGGAAATGTTGAAGTAAGAAAGATTGCCGATAATGTGTTTGCTAAAGGGCTTGAAAAATTTTTATTAGAAAATCCAGACGAGGCTAAAAAAATAATCGAAAAAATAATATTAGCTTCAAGGGCGAGATTAGCAGCTAAAAAAGCACGCGAATTAACAAGAAGGAAAAATGCATTAGAAATTTCATCGTTACCTGGTAAACTTGCTGATTGTTCTTCTAAAGATGCAAGTATATCAGAAATTTATATAGTAGAAGGGGATTCAGCAGGTGGTTCGGCAAAACAAGGAAGAGATAGCAAAACACAAGCGATTTTACCATTACGGGGTAAAATTTTAAATGTAGAAAAAGCAAGATTAGATAAAATATTTGTTAATAATGAAATAAGATCAATGATTACGGCATTTGGTACAGGAATTGGTGATGAGTTTGATATTAGTAAATTAAGATATCATAAAATTATTATTATGACTGATGCTGATGTTGATGGCGCACATATTAGAGCATTAATGTTAACGTTCTTTTATCGTTTTATGCGTCCATTAATTGAAAAAGGTTTTGTTTATATTGCACAACCGCCATTGTATCGTATTACACAAAATAAAAAACATTATTATGCTTATTCAGATATTCAGAAAGAACAACACCTTAATACTTTGGAGAAAAACAACAAAATTGAAATTCAAAGATATAAAGGGTTAGGTGAAATGGATGCTGACCAATTATGGGAAACAACAATGAATATTGAAAAAAGGACATTATTAAAAGTTACAATAGAAGATGTAATGCAAGCCGATCAAGTGTTTAATACATTAATGGGTGCTGAAATCGAACCAAGAAGAGAGTTTATTGAACAAAATGCTAAATATGTTCAAAATCTAGATGTATAGGGGTGAAAATAGTGGAAGAAAAATTAATAGAAGTAAATATTTCAAAAGAAATGGAAAAATCGTTTCTTGATTATGCAATGAGTGTAATAGTGTCGAGAGCATTACCAGATGTTCGTGATGGGTTAAAACCGGTTCATCGCCGTATTTTATATGCAATGAGTGATTTAGGTATAACGAGTGATAAACCTCATAAAAAATCAGCCCGTATCGTGGGGGATGTGATTGGTAAATATCATCCACATGGCGATACTGCTGTATATGATAGTATGGTTAGAATGGCTCAGGAATTTTCTTATCGTTATCCTTTAATAGATGGTCATGGAAATTTTGGCTCAATAGATGGTGATTCAGCGGCAGCTATGCGTTATACTGAGGCGAGAATGAAAAAAATATCTTCTGAGTTATTGCGTGATATAAATAAAAACACCGTTGATTTTATTTCTAATTATGATGGCGAAGAACAAGAACCATCAGTTTTACCAAGCCGTTTTCCAAATATTTTAGTTAACGGTGCAACTGGTATTGCGGTAGGAATGGCAACTAATATTCCACCACATAATTTGGGTGAAGTTATTGATGGTGTTATAGAATATATCGATAATAGCGAAATAACAAACATAAAATTAATGGAATATATTAAAGGCCCTGATTTTCCAACGGGGGGTATTATATTAGGCAGTAAGGGATTTAAAAAAGCATATGAAACAGGTAAAGGTGTAATCACTATTCGTGCAAAAGCAGAAATTATTGAAAAGGAAAAAAAACAAAGTATAATTATTACTGAAATACCATATCAAGTAAATAAATCAGTATTAATAACAAAAATTGCTGAATTAGTTCGTGAAAAAACTTTAGATGGCATATCTGATTTAAGAGATGAATCAAATCGTAATGGGATTAGGATTGTAATCGAAGTTAAAAGGGAAACTAATGCTAATGTAGTTTTAAATAATTTATATAAACAAACTAATTTACAAACATCATATGGAATTAATTTATTAGCATTAGTTGATGGTCAACCTCGATTATTAGGTTTAAAGGAAATTATTGAAAAATATATTGACCATCAAAAAGTTGTTATAATAAGGAGAAGTAAATACGAATTAGATAAAGCCGAAAAAAGAGCACACATTTTAGAAGGATTGCAAATTGCCTTAGACAATATTGACGCAGTTATTAAATTAATTAGATCAGCTAAAAACGATGAAGAAGCGACATCTGGATTAATTGAAAACTTTGGATTAACTAAAATTCAAGCAGAAGCAATTTTAGAAATGAAATTAAGAAGGCTAACTGGATTAGAACGAACAAAGATTGATAATGAATTAAACGAAATAATTAAATTAATAAAACATTTAAATGAATTATTAAATGATGAAAATAAAATATTGAAATTAATCAAAGAAGAATTAATAGAGATTAAGAATAAGTATTCTGATGAAAGGAGAACTGAAATTGATCTTTCAGCAATAGAATATATTGAAGATGAATCTTTAATTCCGATGGAGAATATCGTTGTAACAATAACCAATAAAGGTTATATCAAAAGATTAACAGCAGATACATATCGAACACAAAATAAAGGCGGTGTAGGAATAAAAGGGATGAGTATTAACGAAGATGATTTTGTCGAGCATATAGTTACCTTATTAACTCATGATTATATATTGTTTTTTACAAATAAAGGTAAAGTGTACAGAATTAAAGGTTATGAAATTCCTGAATATAGTCGTCAAGCAAAAGGATTACCAATAATTAATTTGTTACCAATCCAAAAAGAAGAAACCGTCAATTCTATTTTAAGTATAAGCGGTGAAGATGCTATAAATAATTTGCTATTTGCTACCAAAAAAGGTTATGTAAAAAGGACGAGTATAAAAGAATTTGAAAACATTAGAATTACTGGTAAAATATGTATTAACTTAAAAGAAGATGACGAACTAATCGGCGTTCGTAAAACTGACGGATGCAGCGATGTGTTTTTAGCATCATCTAATGGAAAAATGGTAAGATTTAACGAAAATGAAATTAGAATAATGGGCCGCAATGCTACTGGTGTCCGTGGCATAAACCTAAATAATAGTTTATGCGTTGGCGTTGAAGTTGCTGATTCTAATGTTGATGTATTAGTGGTTACAGATAAAGGATATGGAAAACGAACAAAAATTGAAAATTATAGGAGGACCCATAGAGGAGGGAAAGGAGTAAAAACCATTAACCCTACTATCAAAAATGGGAATATAATTTCATTTAAAATAGTAAACGATAATGAAGACTTAATATTAATAACTAATAATGGAATATTAATAAAGATTCCAATAAATCAAATCACAGCAATGAGTAGAGTGACGCAAGGTGTTAAACTTATTTCTTTAAAAGAAGAACAATTAGTTACAGCTGTTTTTAACATTCCGTCTGAATAAAATTCAATATAATTATTTCCCGGGAAATAATTCAAAGGAAAAAGCGCAATGTTTCACGTGGAACATATAGATTAATAATTTATTTTCCTTTTAAAAATATTGTGCAAGGTATGTTTATAAAACAAAAATGATGTTATTAAATAAGAAAAGATGCAATATATAATAAATATAACTTAACAAAATATTTCCCGGGAAATATTTTTTAATTAAAGAAAGATTAAAAATATATAG
>JAQUEG010000069.1 GCA_028685275.1 Bacilli bacterium | reverse complement strand
TTACTCATGAATTAATTCATAGTATGGAAATCATTAATAATGGAGCATATTTTAGTAATTTTCATAATATTACAAGGGAAACTTTATCATTATTAATCGAAATGATATTACATGATTATCAACAAAAAAATAATTTATATAATAATGAAACTCATATAATGAATACCAAAATCAATAATTATATTCTAGATGATACAAAAATTGTTGCTACTCAATTAAAAGCCCTAAATATATTAAAAACCGAAAAAGAAATTAACCAAAAACTTTTAGAAGAATACATACCTGATTTACCATTTTCAGAAATAATAAAAATTTTATCAATTTACTTGCATGATCCATTAAAAAATGTTATTTCATATTATTATGCTAAACAATTATTTAAAGTATATCAGGAAAATCCAAATGAATTAACAAAACAACTTAAGCAAATTTTAACCAAAAGAAATAATAGTGATTACTTAAAACAATTATTTAATACCTTTGATATTAATACCAATATGTTTAATAAACATGAAAAAATATTAGTCAAGAACTAATATTTTTTTCATATGGATTTATATGAACGATAACATATTTTATTTTTCGATTGTTTTCTAATAATTTTGTTTCGACAGCATGTGCAATTTGATGTGATTCGCGTAAAGAACTATTCGCATCAACACTAATTTTTAAAGAGGTATTATAATAAGAACCATATTTCATTAAAATCAGTTCATCTATTTCTTTAATCCCTTCTACTTCATAAATTAAATTTTTTGTTTCTTTAATAACAAGTTCATCATTTTCTCTTTCTCCTAATAAAGTAATAATATTATCTTTTAAAATTTGAAATGCAGTTTTAATGATAAACAAACTAATAATAATACAACCTAGTTTATCTGCATATTTAAAAATACTTACATATGATGATAGTTTATATAATAAGACCGTTATTAGTACTGCTACTGATGATAACACATCAGCTAAGTTTTCTTTTCCACTTGCCATTAAAATATTACTTTTATACTTCTTAGCATTCCTAATTACGTATTGCGATAAACTATATTTACTTATAATTATAAGTAAAACCACCCCTACTACTATATTATTATAGATTGTCACATTAATTTTCATATTTACTGCATGATATATTAAACTTAAACCAAGTATCATTATAATACTACCGATTACAATACTAGTGATATATTCGATTTTACCATGACCATAAGGATGTGAATTATCTGATTCTGATTTTGATATCTTTTGACCAATAATAGCAATTATATCAGTCATCATATCACTTAATGAATGAACACTATCAGCTATTAAAGTTTGTAAATTAAAGATTAAACCAACTATTAATTTTAAAATAACAAGAAAACTATTTACTAATAAACTAATAATCATTGTTTTATATATTGGTTTCATATAATACCTCACTTATTTTCTAATTAAACAAAGTCACAACAACTACCACTTGATACATTATTTACTACGTTTTGTTCACAGCATGTATAATGTGGAACATAAGTATGCCTAAAAATATGATTATTTATAATTCTAGTATTAATAGGACATATATGTTTTACTTCATGACAAATATTACGTTGAACACATCTTTCAATTGGTTGTTCCATAATTGGTCCAGTAGGACACATTGGTTGTGGACAGCAACCAGAACGATCATCTATCATTGGGGAATATCCATAATCATTATTATCCCATGCTTGTGGCATACATTCATCAGAATAACCACCTGGAGTTGTCATTCCGGTTTGCCACATATCATCAGGACAACAATTTCTTTCATCAAATAACATTATAAATCCTCCTTTACTACCCTTATCATATGAAAAGAAGACATTTATGACTATGTTATTTAACTACTAGGACATCGGAAATTTAAAATTACCTTGTTTCATCATTTTCATCATTTTTTTCATTTGTTCAAATTGTTTTAATAATTTATTCACCTCTTGAACAGAAGTTCCGCTACCTTCAGCAATTCTTTGTTTACGACTAGCTTTAATAATATTGGGATTTCTTCTTTCTTTAACTGTCATTGCTAAAATAACCGCTTCAATTCGAGCCATTTGTTTAGGATCAATATTAACATTACCTAGTCCTAATTTAGAAGCACCAGGAATCATTTTTAAAATATTTTCAATGGATCCTAATTTTTTTATTTGTTTCAATTGTAATAAGAAATCCTCTAAATCAAAATCACCTTTATTAATTTTTTTACTAATTTTTTGGGCTTCTTCTGTATCTATTACTGCTTCGGCTTTTTCCATTAAAGACATTATATCGCCTTCACCAATAATGCGACCAACCATCCGGGTTGGTTCAAAAAAGGTTAAACCATCTAATTTTTCACTTACTCCTACAAATTTAATTGGTACATTAGTTAAATGACGTACTGATAAAGCAACCCCACCTCTTGTATCACTATCAAGTTTGGTTAAAATGGTACCAGTTAAATCTAGTTTTTCATTAAAGCCCGTAATAACATTAATCGCATCTTGACCCATCATACTATCAATTACTAATAATATTTCATGAGGATTAACTACTTCTTTAATATTATTTAATTCAGTCATTAATTCTTCATTAATATGAAGGCGTCCTGCTGTATCAATTAAAACCGAATCATAACCATGTTCTTCGGCATATTTTAGACTGTTTTTAGCAATATCTACTGGATTACCTTGTCCTTCTTCATATACTTCAATATCTAGTTGTTTGCCTAATTGTTTTAACTGGTCAATAGCTGCTGGTCGGTAAACATCACATGCTACAAACAATGGTTTTTTATTTTCGTTTTTACGTAAATAATTACCTAATTTACCAATCGTAGTAGTTTTACCGCTACCTTGTAATCCTACTAACATAATAATGTTAACTTTATTACTTAAGTTTAATGATACTTGCTCTTTCCCTAATAATACTAATAATTCATCTTTTAATATTTTAACAAATACTTCACTAGGACTAAGACTTACTCTTACTTCTTCCCCTAGCGCTTTCTCTTTAACACGATTGGTAAATTCTTTTACTACTTGATAATTAACATCTGCTTCTAACAAGGCAAGGCGAACTTCTCGCATAATATCACTAATATTTTCTTCCGTTATTTTGCCATAACCACGGATATTCTTAATGGCTTTTTGTAATCGTTCCGTTAAATTTTCAAACATGTTGTCACCTCTACTCTAATTCTTTTAATTGTTTTTTTAATTCTTCTGAATCAATTTGCTCAATTATTTGTTTTAATTTTAATCCTTTTTCATATAACTTAAGTTTAGATTCATATTCTAATAATTTCGTTTCTATATTTTTTATTTGTTTATGAATTGCATTACGACTAAGCCTATAATTTTCACTTACTTCACTTAATGATAAATTATTAAAATAGTATTCTTCAAAATACTGTTTTTGTTTTAAAGTAAATAAATCACCATAATAATCATAAAGAATAATATAATAAGTACGATCTTCCATTTTTCACCTCAATAAATCTTTAAATAAACCATATATATATTTTTCTAAATCAAAATTTTGTAAATCTTCTAATTTTTCACCTAAACCAATATATTTTACTGGTATATTAACTTTTTCTTTAATAGCAAGTACTATTCCCCCTTTAGCTGTACCATCTAATTTAGTTAATACAATCCCTGTAATATTAGTTATTTCTTTAAAAGCTTGCGCTTGACTAATGCCATTTTGACCAGTAGTAGCATCAATTACTAATAAGGTTTCATGAGGTCCATCTGATATTAATTTCCCAATCACTTTATTAATTTTTTCTAATTCTTTCATTAAATTAACTTTATTTTGTAAACGTCCCGCTGTATCAATTAAAATAACATCATATTGTTCTTTAATTCCTTGTTCAATACCACTATAAATAACACTACTAGGATCACTATTAATTTTACCAGTTACTACTTCACAAGCAACTCTTTTGCCCCATTCTAGTAATTGTTCAATTGCACCTGCTCGAAAAGTATCACCTGCAACAAAAAGCACTTTTTTTCCTTCTTGCTTTAATTTAAACCCCATTTTAGCAATGGTAGTTGTCTTTCCGACCCCATTAACACCAACAAATAATAAAACGGTTGGTCCATTATCATTATAATTAATTTTAGTTGATAATATATCTTCATCGACATAAATAATAAATAACTCATCAATAATTACTTCTGTTAATAACTTAGGATCAGTAATTTTTTCTTTATTAACTCGTTTTTTAATCCGGTCAATAAAAGAAATAATGGTTTCTACCCCAATATCAGCCATTACTAATATTTCTTCTAATTCAGTAAAATAATCTTCATTAATTTGCTTATACTTTTGATTAAGTATGTTTAGCTTGCTAATGAAATTATCTCTCGTTTTAGCTAATCCCTTATCATAACTATTAACCGTCGCTTCTTTACTGATTATATTCTTTAATTTATTAAAAATACCCATATTACCACCACTTAAATTATATCACGGATAAAAAATAAAAAAAAGGCGAGAAATAGCTGTTATCTAACTAATTCTCGCTCTTTAACTAAAACTTTTTGCGATTCTATTTTAATATTATAATGTTCTTTTGCTGTTTTAGGATAAGCAGTTAATAAGATATATCCTTTTCTTCTATCTTTTTTCTTTAAAATAATATAATAAAATACTTTTTGACAAAGAATACAAATGTTTTCATCTTCTTGATAAATACGCATATAAGGACAATCAGAATCAACACAATGTTTTAAAATATATTTTACCCAAGG
>JAQUEG010000068.1 GCA_028685275.1 Bacilli bacterium | reverse complement strand
ATTAGTGTAAAGTAAAAAGACCATGGTAATAAACATAGTCTTGTTAATCAAGTGATTCTACCAGAACCAGAACCACCATAACAAATTAAAGAATCCCATGCCACACCTCCAATCATTTTATTCTACAACTAAATTATAATATATATCTTATTTTAATTCAATCAAACCAAAAAAAAGAAAGTAAAGTTGACAAAATATTATTCTTGTTCTTCTTTTAATACTTTCTTTCCTTTATAATAACCACATTCTTTACAAACACGGTGTGGTTTAATTATCGCACCACAATTTGGGCACTTTGTTGTTTCATTAGCATCAATTTTATAATGCGTGCGACGCATTCTTTTTCTTGTCTTACTAACACGACGAAATGGAACTGCCATCTTTATCTCCTCCTTTATCTGTAATTATTATTCTCGAATTAATTCCCAATCATCACCACTTAAATTAATTTTTTCCGCTTTTGGACTTGTAACCTTCAAGGGAACTTCCATTAAAATATTTTGCCATATAATTGGCATAATATCAATAGTATTATTGATAATTTTAATATAATTTTCTTCTTTCTCTTCATTTTCACTTAATATTTCTTCGATTTGAAAAGAAATTGGATAAACAACATCTTCTAAAGTGACTGCACAAGTTAAAGTCATTTCTCCTGTAACAGTTAAATTTAAAGCATATAAATTCTCAGATGCTACTTTTATAAAACCATTTATTTGAATTGGACTAATTTGTTTTATTTCACTATTTTCAAGATATGAATCAGAAAAAATAATTTCTTCATTTATATTTAATTCCTCAATATAATTATGAATTAATTTAGTTAAATCAATCTTCATATTATCCCATCCATTCTTTAGCATTATACTATTATTTTAATAATTATGCAATTAAATACAAGAAAAAAACGCAATTTAGTTTGCGTTTTATTGAATATCAATTGATTTAGTGGTCGATGTTTCATCATTATTTTTAGGAACTCTAATAGTTAAAATTCCATCGGCAAAATTAGCTTTAATTAAATTTTCATCAACTTTACCAATGTAATAGTTTCTACGTTTTTCACCAAAAACACGTTCTCTTCTTAAATATTCTTTATTTGTTTCTTCTTTTTCTTTTTCTTTTTTAGCAATAATATTTAAATACCCATTATCATAATTCATTTTCACATCTTCTTTTTTAAAACCAGGCATATCTACTTCGATCACATGTTGATCCTCTTCTGTATAAATATCAGAACGTAAATTACCATTAAAACCATAAGAAAGAAGTGGAAAATCATTAAAAACATCACCAAAAATCATATCATTTGAATTCATAATATCACCTCATTATATTATATTTAATTTTTGCTCTAATGATAATGATTTTATTGATTTTAATTTTTTTTATATTATTTTAAATAATTTATTTGCTTCATATTTCTTATTTTAGTTAATATTTTTTTCTCATCACGACTTATTTTAGGACGACTACAACCCATTATAAGCGCAATTTCTCTTTGCATCATTCTTCTTGTATTACCTAAACCATAACGCCATATAATTAGTTGCTGCTCTTTTGGTTTGAGTTTAGATAATATTTCATATAATAACTGCTTTTCTTCCTTTTTAATATATTTTTTACATGGATCTTTAGTTTCGTCACTAATAATATCTTCATAAAAAATACCTTCTTTTTTTATATCATTATATTTTATTTCAGCATTATAACTCAGTGTTTTTACACGATTATTTTTTTTTAAGAAATTTATTATTTCATTCATAATACATCTTCCAATATAAGTACTTAATTTTGTTGGTTGCGTTACATCATAATTATCAATTCCTTTAATTAAACCAATACAACCAATATTAATTAATTCTTCAAACTCAAATCCTTTTCCTTGATATCGTTTAGCAATACAATTTACTAATCCTATATTAGCTTCAATTAAAAAATTACGTGCCTTTAAATCACCATTTTGAAATCGTTCATATAATTCTTTTATTTCCTCTTTAGTTAATGTTTTTCTCTTAATTAATTGCATAAATCCCCCTATTTTTATAATATATAAAATAATTAATATATGAATTATATATTAATATTAATTTTATCAAGACCACCTAAATATGGTCTTAATACTTCTGGTATCGTAACACTACCATCTTCGTTTTGATACTGTTCAATAATGGCTGGTAATAAGCGTGATGTTGCTAAACCTGAGCCATTTAATGAATGAATATATTCGTTTTTTCCTTCTTTAGTTCGATATCTAATCATTCCTCTACGAGCTTGGTAATCACGCGCATTAGAAACACTTGATACTTCTTTATATTCATTCATACTTGGAATCCATACTTCAATATCATAAGTTTTAGCCATGCCAGCACTTACATCAGCTGCTGCTAATTTGGAAACTTGATAATGAAGCCCTAAACCTTGAACTAATTTTTCCGCATTATTAACTAATTCTTCTAACATTTGATCTGAATCTTCTTTTGTTGTAAAACCAAACATTTCCACTTTATTAAATTGATGCCCTCTTACTGTTCCCCGTTCTTCTGTCCGATGACTACCTGCTTCTCTTCGATAACAAGGAGTATAACCAAAATATTTTTTTGGTAATTCATCAACATTTAATATTTCATCACGATGATAATTAATAATAGCAGTTTCAGCTGTTGGTAATAAGAAACCCCCTTCTGTTACTTTAAAGACATCATCTTTAAATTTAGGAAATTGACCAGCAGTATAACCACATTCATCACTTAAAATATGAGGTAGTAATAGAAATTCATAACCATTTTTTAAATGAAAATCAATAAAATAATTAATCAACGCCCATTCTAAACGTGCGCCAATACCTTTATATATCCAATAACCATAACCACTTAATTTAGTACCACGATTAAAATCAACTAAACCTAGTTCATTAATTAAAGTAACATGATCTTTAGGGGTAAAATTAAATTCTCTTTTTTCACCAAAAGTTCTTATTACTTGATTAGCTTCTTTACCCCCTGCTACTACATCTTTATCCGGTATATTTGGTAATTCCATTAAAAAATCTTTAATTTTGTTGTCTAATTCCTTTTGTTTTAAATCAAGTTCATCAATTCTAGTATTGTTATTTGTCATTTGTTCAATTATATTATTAGCATCTTGACCGCTTCTTTTTAACTCTCCCACTTCTTTTGCTAATTTATTTTTTTCATTTTTTAAAGATTCTACTTCAATCAATACTGTTTTTCTTTCATTATAATAATTAATTACTTCATCAAAATTAATAGCGACTCCTCTTTTTAATAAATCAGTATGTACTTCTTCTTTGTTTTCAATAATTTTCTTAATATCTAACACTTTATATCCTCCTTTTATATATTAAAAAACATTTCTTTCCTATAGGAACGAAATGTCGTGGTGCCATCCTAATTACACAAATGTGCATCTTAATTATGATAACGGTAATACCCCGAAAATGAATACTAAGTTCCTCATTTTACTCCGAAGTTGATTCATAAAATTTTATTCTTAGTTTTCACCAACCACTAAGTCTCTTTAAAATAAATATTTTATTACTAATCTCCATCAACGATTTATAGAAATATTTTAGCAAATATATAATTAAATAGCAAGTTTTTAACCACTATTCTTAATTATCGTTTTTTCTAAACGTTTGTTCTTTATTTCAATATTATATGTTTTTGGTTCAACATTATAAATAATTCCTTTTATTTTATGTAAATCTCTGGTATTGCCCCAACGTAGCTTTTCATCATATTCAAAATAATCACCAATCCTTAATCCTTTAACTTTTTTACCAAGTTCACTTTTTATAGAAAGATTATTTTTTATTTTTTGTGCTTCTTCATAAGGTAAATTAGTTAATTGTAAAGTTAAAAGTTCAGCATTGTCACCCCAATCAATTAGCACAATAAACGTAGTACCAATTTCAATAAAAAGATCTTTATTAAAGTTTTTTAATCGCCTTTCGATAATTAATTTAGCAATTCTTTGCAATCTTTCTTTTCTTTCTCGATGATTTACTACTCTTTGTTGATATTGTAATTCTTCCATACCAACAAATCCTTTCCTAAAATTTTTATTAAAGAAAACTATATTTAACTAAAATCATCTTGAATAATAGAATAATTATATAATTTGTTTAACTACTATCACTACATTTTATAAATATATTTTACACTAATTGTAGTTTATTTGTTTGTTCTTCATAATCATTTTTAGTGATTGGGGTATATGATTCCTCAAACATCTCGTTCGCATCATCTTTTACCTTTTCAATCGTATGATGACGATGCCACATAACAAAAACCATACCCGCAATTAACATTAAAAAGAAAATTAATAATACATACACTAACCCAGATAAAACAACACCCTTTTTATTCATAGAAACACCACCGCTACTATTCTATTTGTATTATACAATAAAATAAGATTTGATTCTAGTATTTAATTACTTTTTTTGTTTTTGATAAAGTATTTAAATTATTTTCTAATGAATTAGGTATTACGATTGTATCAATTTTACCATCAGAAATAAATTTATTATCTTCTAACATATTAAAACACATAGTAAGATCAAAATCTTGACCGTTATTATCCCAAGCTCGTACTCGTTTTAAAAAGGTTTTATCAAAATTATGATGAAAAGGTGAATACTCTGGTTCCCAACCTACGCGTAAAGTAGCCTCTGTTTGATAATTATAATTATCATATTTACCTTGTAAAATATATGAAAATATTTCATGTTCTTTAGTAAAAGG
>JAQUEG010000067.1 GCA_028685275.1 Bacilli bacterium | reverse complement strand
ATCGACTTGGTTATGTTGCATATATTGAAGGATTACAAAGTTTGGTACGAGTTTTAATAATGCTTATTTTTTCCCTTTTTATAAAAGATATAAAATTAATATTATATATTTCGGCTTTTATGTTAATTATAATTGGGATAATTGGTTATTATAATAAAAACAATTCATATGAATGATTTATATAATTATGTTAATAATATTAACATAAATTACCAATGTAAAATTTGATATAATTCATTGACTTTAAAAGGATAAGATGTTATGTTAAGTGTAATAATAGTAGTAGAAAAGTGAGGTATAAAATGAAAAGAAAAGGTTTTACGTTAGTTGAGTTATTAGCGGTAATAGTAATATTAGCAATTATCTTAGCAATTGCGATTCCATCAATTACAGGTCTTATTCATCGTGCTACAATTGATGCTTTTAATAGTGATGCAAAAATGGTTTTAAAAGCTATTGATTATAAGTTATTAGAAACTAGTAACTATAATATTGAAGGTATTGATCGTGATAAAATTAAAACAGATTTAGAATTAGGGAATGATAATTATGAATCAGTATCAGTTTCAATGAAAGATAATCAACCATATATTATTATTGTTGGTCAAAATAAGTGGGATGATTTAGTAGCTTGTGGAACTTATACTAATATGATAGTAGGTGATGGCTCTGAATGTGATGGTGAATTACCGACACCAATGCCACCAGTAATTGTAAATGAACCTATTATAGAGGAAAGTATGAGTCCAATTAAATGGGATAAAACGGAAGAAAAATGGGTTGAAACAACAACTGGAGATGAAGATTGGTATGATTATGCTAATGGGGAGTGGGCGAATGCTCAAACTATAGATGGTTCTTATTGGGTATGGATTCCAAGATATGCATATAAGATAACAAGTGGATGCCACTGTAATGATATTACTTGCGAAAAATTTACTGTTCCAAATGGTGATACTGGTAATATTGAAATATCATTTAGTGATGGAATTGATGATACAAAAGGTGGAACTGTTGCGATAGTTGATACGTGTAATTATGAAGACTATCTAGTTAATACAGAATGTGCTAAAGATTCAAATGGAACATGGACTAATCATCCTGCCTTTACTTTTGGTGAGGGAATAGATAAGATTGAATTAACAGGAATATGGGTAGCTAAGTTTGAAACTAGTATTGCTGAAACAGAACATGCATGCTATATTAATTCCCATTTCGAAGATTGTAATGATGATACATTAACACCTAAAGTTGTCCCTAATGCGATATCATGGCGAGCAATTAATATTGGAAATATATTTGAAGCGATTCGTAATATGGCAACAAAAAATATATATGGTTGGGATGGTAGTGGTAATGGTATTGATACTCATTTAATAAAAAATACAGAATGGGGAGCGGTTGCATATTTATCGCAATCGATTTATGGAAAAAATGATGAGATTTGGATTAATCCATCTGATAACAGAACAACTGGGTGTGCGGGTAGTAGTGCTTCGGCAGATGTTACTGAGGGTTGTCAATTTCAATATCATACTGGTAATGGTCAAGAAGCTAGTACTACCGGTAATATATATGGAATTTATGATATGAGTGGTGGTGCTTCTGAGTATGTATCTGCTTATATTAATAATGGAGCTGATGCATTAACTAATTATGGTTCTAATATTTTAGCAGCAGATGCCAAATATAAAGATGTATATCAAGTAGATCCATCTGATGATGCGATGAGCAATTATCTTTTGTCAATAAATAAAAAAGGTGATGCTATTTATGAAACGAGTGAATGCGGGGGAACCGGTTATTGTTCTTGGTATGATGATTATGGTCACTTTCCATCTGATCCTTGGCCATGGTTTGAACGCGGTGGTGCAAGCGATAGTGCTAATGAATCATTTAATGGTTCTTTCCATTTTTCTGGTACTCCTGGCGGAACTTCACCTCGTGTTGGCTCAAGAATTGTTTTATTAGTAGATGATAATTTATAGAGGTTAAAACCTCTTTTTTTATTGAAAAATATATTTTACATATATTATTAATTATGCTATACTTTTAATTGTAAGGAGATGAGCAAATGAAAGTACTTAAATTTGGTGCTGTTTGGTGTCCTGGTTGTTTAATAATGAAACCAAGGTGGGCAGAAATCGAGTCAGAATTACCTTGGCTTAATACTATTTATTTTGATTATGATAAAGATAAAGAAGCAGTTGAAAAATGGGAGGTAAAAGACGTATTACCAGTTTTCATTTTTGTTGATTCTAATAATAAGGAAATCACTAGATTAATAGGTGAATTTCCAAAGAAAAAATTATTACAATTAATTGAAAAATATAAAGACAAATAGAAGTTAGGAAGATGTTTATGCATAAATTTAGTTATAAAACTATTATTTTTTTCTTTATTATTTTTCTTTTTTTTCCTAGTTTAACAAATGCTGAAGAACCTCTTTATGATGTAGATATTCATTTTTTTTGGGGTAATGGTTGCCCTCATTGTGCAAAGGCAGAAAAGGTTTTAGAGAAAATAGAAAAAAAATATAATAATATAACTATATATGATTACCAAGTTTATAGTAATGCTACTAATCAAAAGATTTTTGAAGAAATGACAGAAGCAATAGGTGAAAATATTGAGTATATTCCTTGTATTATTATTGGTACAAGAGCTATTGTTGGTTTTCATCCAACATTAACTAAAACTAAGGTTATTGATGCGATTGAATACTATTCATATAATGAAAATGATGGTCCTATTTTAGAAGATGAAAAAGAAGTTGATGTTCCTATTTTTGGTAAAATTGATCCAACTAATTTTTCCTTACCATTAATTACAATTGTATTAGGAACTTTAGATGGTTTCAATCCATGTGCAATGTGGGTTTTGTTATTTTTAATTAGTGTTTTAATCGGATTAAAAGACCGCAAAAAAATGTGGGTACTTGGTTTTACCTTTCTTTTTACCTCAGCTTTAATTTATTTTCTGTTTATGGCAGCTTGGTTAGAATTTATGCTTATTTTAGAAATGTTAGTATGGTTACGCTTATTAATAGGGTTAGTAGCCCTTATTGGTGGTGGTATTAATTTAAAATCGTATTTTAATAGTAATGAATCAGGATGTAAAGTTGTAGATGAAGAAAAAAGAACAAAAATATTTAATAAAATCAATAAATTAACCAAAGAAAATAAAATGCATTTAGCAATTATTGGAATTATAACTTTAGCGATTTCTGTTAATATGATTGAATTAATATGTTCCGCTGGCTTACCTGTTATTTATACCAAGATTTTAGCAATGAATGAATTAAATAAAATTGTTTATTATGGTTATTTATTGTTATATGTTTTATTTTTCTTACTTGATGACTTAATTATTTTTTCAATTGCCATGTTAACGCTTAAATTAACTGGTATTTCAACTAAATATAGTCGTTATTCAAGTTTGATTGGCGGAATATTAATGATTATCATTGGTATCTTACTAATTATTAAACCAGAATGGTTAATGTTTGGTTAAAAAAATATTTATTTCTTTTAATTGTATGCTATAATAAAATATATATATAATTAATAAACATTGATGAAGGAGTAGTAATAAAATAAATTATATAAAGAGAGTCGATGGTGGTGGAAATCGATTATAATTATTTATGAATTCGCCTTCTAGTTTCATCAATAAGATGACGGTGTTAATCGTTAACAAGTTAAGAGCATAATATTTATATTATGAATTAAGGTGGTACCGCGTATAAACGCCCTTATTTAAGGACGTTTTTTTTGGAAGGATGATAATATGCGATTAAGAAAGGCTGTATTGGTTATTCATGGTTTTGGTAGTGGAACTTGGGAAAATGAGTTCTTAGTTAATTACTTAAATTATGATCGTAAATTAGATACTTATACCTTTACTTTGCCTGGTCATCATAAAGATTATATTCGTAAAGTTAAATATCAGGATTGGATTGATGCTTGTAAACAAGAAATGGAAAAACTTGTTTCCAAATATAACAGTATATATTTAGTGGGGCATAGTATGGGTGGCGTAATTGCAGCATATATGGCTACTCAATATTCGCAAGTAAAAAAATTAGTTTTAATTGCACCAGCCTTTGAATATATAAATTTTGAACAAAATAAAATTGATATTACTGAAACATTAAGAAAAAGAAAAGAAAAAAAAGAATCAACTGAAGAAATTTATCCCGATATAACTGCTAAATTATTTCATATCGCACCTACTACTTTTTTGGAATTTATTAAATTAGTGAAAACATATAAAAATTGTACCAAAAAAGTAGTATGTGATACATTAATTATATATGGTGAAAAAGATGAATTAGTGCCTTATAAAAGTATTAAATATGCTTTAGATACAATTCCTTCAAAACGCAAATATTTAACTAAAGTTAAAAATGCACGTCATCGTATTTTAGTTAGTAAACGAAAAAGAGAAGTTAGTGAATATATAAGAATATTTTTAAGAGGAGGATTAAAATGGAACAAAACGAAAAAATCAAACATGTGAGAGAAATGTTTAATGAGGATTTAAAAGATGTTAATGACTTAACCATATTAAACGAAATAAAAGTAAAATATTTAGGAAAAAAAGGTATCACACAAGATTTATTTAAAGTAATGAAAGTTCTTGATAAGAAAGAAAAAAAGGAATATGGTTTTTTACTAAATGAATTAATGCGTGAAATTAATCAAAGTTTAACTACTTTAAAAGAAGAATTAGAGTTAAAAGAACTAGAAATGAAATTAACACAAGAAAAAATT
>JAQUEG010000066.1 GCA_028685275.1 Bacilli bacterium | reverse complement strand
ATGTATGATGCAGTAGTGAGGTGATATAATGGATTTAAGAAAAACAGTTCGTTTATCAATGTTATTATCATTATCAATTGTCCTTAGTTTAATTGAAAGTATGATTCCCATTATTAATGGTATAATTCCTGGCATTAAATTAGGTTTAGCAAATGCAATTATTATTTTAGTTTTATATTTATATGGTTTTAAAGATGCTTTTTTTATATCAATTACGAGAGTATTTTTAATTGGTATTATTAGAACTGGTTTATTTAATATTATTTTCTTTTTTAGTTTAAGTGGAGCTTTATTAAGTATTATTTTTATGGCCTTTAGTAAACGCTTTATAAAATTATCAATTGTTGGTGTTAGTATTATTGGTTCTGTTATGCATAGTATTGGCCAAATTATTATTGCGATTATTTATTTGGATACGATAAATATAATTTATTATTTGCCTTATTTATTTATTCTATCAATTCCAACTGGAATTATAATTGGTTTAATCGCTAAAAAAATGTTAAATGCTAAAATTATTAATTAAACATAATTTATAATTATGCTATAATAAAGATAGTAGGTGGTTAGTGTGAAAAAAATAGTTTGTATTGGACATGCTTCATATGATATAACATTTCCTGTCGATGGTTATCCCAATGAAAATTCAAAAAACAGGGTACCAGAAAAAATTGAATGTGGTGGTGGTCCCGCTTCTAATGCTGCATATTTATTAGGAAAATGGGGCATGAATACCAGTTTTATTGGTGTTGTTGGGAATGATTTATATGGGAAAAGAATCTTAAAAGAATTTGAACAAGTAAAAGTTGATACCAAACAAGTAGAAATTGATAATGAATATGAAACGACTTTAAGTTTTATTGTTGTTAATAAAAATAATGGTAGTCGGACAACCTTTACTTATCGTAATAAGGAAATGAAGATGCGTAATCAAATTAAAGTGGAAGCTGATATTATTTTAGTTGATGGACAAGAATTAGATACTTCAATTAAAGCAATAAAAGATAATCCAAAAGCAATTAGTATAATTGATGCGGGTAGTTTAAAAGAAGAAAATATTATTTTAGGTAAAATGGTTAATTATTTAGTCTGTTCTAAAGACTTTGCAGAAGATTTTTGTGAAATGAAAATTAATTTACAAGAACCAGATAGTACAATAAAGGTATTTCAAAAACTAAAACAAGAGTTTAACAATAATATTATTATCACTTTGGAAGCAAAAGGTTGTTTATATGAAAAAGATAATATTATTAAATTAATGCCTAGTATTAAAGTAAAATCGATTGATTCAACGGGAGCAGG
The DNA here is from genome assembly GCA_028685275.1 of Bacilli bacterium. Lineage (GTDB taxonomy): Bacteria > Bacillota_I > Bacilli_A > RF39 > UBA660 > SKGN01. The sequence goes on along the minus strand of JAQUEG010000066.1, from coordinate 3,480 downwards.
TGATTTATTCCATGGCGCTTTTGTTTATGGAATTGCTAATGGTTTTGATATTGAAAAAACTTTAAAAATTGCTAATATTACTGGTGCTTTATCAGTTACTAGATTAGGTGGCCGTTATTCTGTTTTTTCTTTAGAAGAGGTATTAAAGGTATATAATGAATACACTAAATAATATTTTTATTGATAACTTACCAACTCTTGATTTACATGGTTATGATCGTAATACCGCGCGTTTATTAGTTAATGATTTTATTAATGATAATTATAAATTAAAAAAGAAAAAAGTTGTTATTATTCATGGTCGTGGTCTTTTTATTTTAAAACAAGAAGTAGAAAGTGTTTTAAAACAAAATAACCAAGTAAAATTATATCAACCTCATATGTTTAATATTGGCTGTACCATTGTTGAATTAAATATTACAGATTAAGGATGATGTTAATGAAAACCCAACTTAAAGGTTCTGTGCGTCATATTATTTATCAAACAGATAAAGGTTTTATTGTTGGTTTGTTTAAAGTAAAAAATATAAAAGGTTTAAAAAAGGATGAATATTTAAATCGCACGATAACTTTTACTGGTATATTTCCTGAATCATTAGATAAAGGGGATTATTTATTAGTGGGGGAATTTATTAGTCATCCCAAATATGGAAAACAATTTAAAGTAGAAAATTATGAACGATTATTACCAGATAATAAAGATAGTATTATTACCTTTTTAGCATCTCCATTATTTAAAGGAATTGGAATAAGAACAGCGACTAAGATTGTTGAACAGTTAGGTGATAAAGCTTTAGATTTAATTATTGATGATCATACTTGTATTTTAAATGTTTCGCAAATGACTAACAAGAAGGCCCAAATGATTCAAGCGGTTTTAAAACAAGAAGTAATGAGTTATAAAATAATAATTGAATTACAAAATTTAGGGTTTACTATTAATGAAGCTTCTAAAATTTATAATATATATAAAGAAAACACCCTAAAACAAATTGATACTAATATATATCAAATTATGTTAGATGTTGATGGAATTAGTTTTTTAACCCTTGATAAAATTGCTCTTAATCAAAATATTGAACCGGAAAGTGATATTCGGATTGAAGCATGTATTTTATATCATATGAGTCAATTATGTTTTGAAGAAGGTAATATATATCTTCATTGTGAAAATATATTTAATGCAGTTAACAATTATTTGAGTTTTGATTTAGCAAATGATAAATTTGATTATCATATAATTAATTTAAATAAAAAACACCAAATTATTATTGAAAATGAAAAATATTATTTAAGAGATTATTACAAAGCGGAAACGGAAAATGCTTTTATACTTGTTAACTTAATAAATAAACCCAAAAAAGAATATAATAATATTGATTCTGTAATTAAAAAATGGATTGAACAAAATAAAATTAAATATAATAAAGACCAAATTAATGCCATTAAAAGTAGTATGCTAAATCGTTTATTAATTATTACTGGTGGCCCTGGAACTGGTAAAACTACTATTATTAAAGCGATTGTTGACATATACTTAAAATTATATAACTTAGATTCAAAAGAAGCACTAGATCAAATTGCATTACTTGCGCCAACGGGAAGAGCTGCGCGTAAAATGAGTGAAGTTACTAATTTTCCCGCTTTAACAATTCATCGTTTTTTAAAATGGAATAAAGAAACTAATGAATTTGGTGTTAATAAAAATAATAAAGCAGATGTTAGATTTATTATTATTGATGAAGTTAGTATGATTGATAATTATCTTTTATATCATTTATTACAAGGTTTAAAAAGAAATATTCAAATAATATTAATTGGTGATTATCACCAATTACCAAGTGTTGGACCTGGTCAAGTATTATTAGATTTAATTAAGACGAATAAAGTACCTTTAATTGAATTAAACACTTTATACCGTCAACAGGAAAATTCTTATATTCTTAATTTAGCATATGAAATTAAAGAAGGGCAGTTATCTAATAATTGGTTAACCAAACAAAGTGATTTTAATTTTATTGAATGTCCAAGGGATAATATTAAAGATATAATTATAAAATTATGTCAAAATGCTTTAGAAAAAGAATTTAAACCAGAAGAAATTCAAGTTATCGCCCCCATGTACCGTGGCTTAAATGGAATTGATAATTTAAATAAAGCCTTACAAGATGTGTTTAATCCAAAAACAAATTATCAAAATTGTTTAGTTTATCATGATTGTTTATATCGTGAAGGTGATAAAGTATTACAAACTAAAAATAATATTGATGCTAATGTTGCAAATGGTGATATTGGTATAATTAAATATATAAATAATAAAACGGAAAAAATTACAATTGATTTTAATGGTGTGAAAGTAGATTATAATTTAATTGATTTTACTGATATAACTTTAGGTTATGCGATTAGTATTCATAAAGCTCAAGGTAGTGAATTTGATATTATAATTATGCCAATGGATATGTCATTTTCACGTATGTTATACCGAAAACTTATATATACTGGGGTAACAAGAGCTAAAAAATCATTAATGTTAGTTGGTCAAAAAGAAGCTTTTATAAGGAGTGTAGATAATAATTATGAAGCCAAAAGACAAACTACTTTAAAAGAAAAAATCATAAATTTATATAAAGATGAATAATAATTTATAGTTTAGGTAAAATAATAATGGTGTTAATTAAAACACCAAAAGTCATATTTTTTAACTAAGAGGTGATGTTATGCGAATGCGAAATAGTCTTTTCTATATGCTTTTAGGTGCTGGACTTGGCGCCGGTGTTTTTACAACTTATCGTCAATATAAAAATGGTAATTTACAAAAGACAATTAAAAGAATGAGAAGCGACGCCCAAAATCAGTTAGAAGATATGATGTAATAAAAACCCCGTATGGGGTTTTTTCAATGAGAAAATAATACAACCTAAGATTAATTTATTGTTATTAGTATGTTTGAAATAATATTTATTCAATAATTATTAATTTTATGATATTATATTAGTAATAGTTATGGAGGTAATTTTGTGAAAGAGAAAAAAAATAAAGATATTACTAGTCGTGATGTTGATTTTGCCCAGTGGTATACTGATATTGTTAAAAAAGCAGAATTAATTGATTATTCATCAGTAAAAGGATTTTTAATCTTAAGACCTTATGGGTATGCAATTTGGGAAAATATTCAAAAGATTTTAGATCAAAAATTTAAAGAAACCGGACATGAAAATGTTTATATGCCATTATTAATTCCGGAAAATCTTTTAAACATGGAAAAAGAACATGTGGAAGGTTTTGCTCCTGAAGTTGCTTGGATAACTCATGGTGGTAGTGAAGAATTAACAGAAAGACTTTGTGTGCGACCAACCTGCGAAGTGTTATTTTGTGATCATTATGCCAAAATAATTAAATCTTATCGTGATTTGCCAAAATTATATAATCAATGGTGTTCTGTTGTTCGTTGGGAAAAAACAACTAGACCCTTTTTGC
>JAQUEG010000065.1 GCA_028685275.1 Bacilli bacterium | reverse complement strand
TTAAATGAAATTCCAAATGAAATAAAAAAGGATTTAGAGTTTTTCCTTGTTAATGAATATAAAGATGTTTATAATATTGTTTATTTTACTTCCCAAAATTTTAAAACAAAAAAATAGAGAAAATAGTTGACATATTTCGGAAAAAGTATTATAATAACGCATTGAAAACTGAGAAAGGGGGTTAAATTATGAATAATGACATTGGAATTGACATTAAAGAGATTATTATTAAAATTATAATGGTTGTTTTGTTTGTTTTTTTATTAATGTGGCTTTTCCCAATGCCTAATATGGCACCAGTATATGATCGTTTATTTGCCGATAATATTGATACCATGAAAAATGCAGCGAAAAGTTATTATACTGTGGAAAGATTACCAAAAGAAGTAAATGATACAGTATATATGACATTGGAGGAAATGGAACAAAAAAGGTTAGTATTACCACTTGTTGATAATGAAAATAATCTTTGTGATACTAAGGGTTCTTATGTTGAAATCATGAAGACCGAAACTGAATATGTTATTAAAACACATTTATCATGTCCAGCAAGAACTGATTATGTAATTGAACATTTAGGTTGTTATGATATTTGCGAAGATGTTTGTGAACCAGAAAAGGAAGAAGAAAAACCAAAGGTTGAAAAACAAGTAAGTAAACCAAAACCGAAACCACCAGTGAAACCGAAACCACCGGTGAAACCGAAACCACCAGTGAAACCGAAACCGCCAGTGGAACCAAAAAAAGAATATGAAACATTGATTTTGTATGGTAAGGCAAGTGATGTTGATTATAGTAGTTGGACTACTAGTAAAAAGAGTACATCAACTACAACTAAGGATGGGGTAACAACTGAAATTGAATTATATAAAACCCGTGAAGATGAAGAAACTGAATATCGTTCAAAAAGAAAAGTTATTTATTCAGTAATGTATATTTATCCTTATGTAAGTTATAGTAAATATCTTGATTACCCTGGTGAAAGAATACTTGATCTTGATGCAATTGGTGTTTCAAAAGCAGCTCGAAAGTTAAGCGATAAGAAATTAAATTTAAGAGTTACCGATTGGGGAAAATTTTCTTCTGTTTCTCATTATAAATTGTATATTAAACATCGATATGATTATTTCTATTCAGATGGTCCAAAAAATTATGATTCAAAAGGAGCAGATGCTTACGAAATGCGTGATGCTTCATTAGAATATGGTGATGACTTTAAGATTAATGATATTGATATAGATTGTTATCGCTCAGAATGTAGTGTTCATACAACTGCACGTTTATATACAACATATTATACATATTCTAATTCGAAACCATATTATGATTCTCGCTTAGGAGAAGCAATACTTTATATTCCACATCGATTTACTGTTGAATGGAATGAACCATATACTGAATATATTAAGGAATATCGATATAAGACAACTGTTTCTTATGCTGATAAATGGGTGAAAAAAGGTTCAACTGAAGAAAAGAATCTTAAAAACAAAGGTTATTATCAAAAAGATTCTAAATTAGTGGAAAAGAAGTAATTAGCAAATTAATATAAAAACAAGGAAATAATTTATTCCTTGTTTTTTTTATAAAAGGTTGTATAAATCAAATTGTAAATGTTATAATATAATCGAGGTGGATATCATTATGGAATATAAAATAACAACTAGGAATGAAATGGAAACAATTGAACTCGCCCAAAACTTTGAATCAGAGAAATTTCCAAATATGATTATCTGTTTGCAGGGTGATTTAGGAAGTGGTAAAACAGTTTTTGCTAAAGGAATTGCTTCTGCTTTAGGAATTGAAGAAACGGTTACATCTCCTACTTTTAATATTATAAAAGAATATTTAACGGGGGAAATGTCTTTTTATCATATGGATGTTTATCGTTTGAATGGACAAATCGAAAATATTGATTTAGAAAGTTATTTTTATAAAGAAGGTATAGTTGTAATTGAATGGGCAGATATGATTGAAAAATATTTACCAGAAGAAAGATTAGATATTAAAATTAAAATTGTTGATGAAGATACAAGGGTTTTTATTATTAAGCCATTAGGAAAGATGTATGAAGAGCTTTGTGAGGCGGTTTTATGAATTATTTTTTTATTGATACTACGAATGAAATATTATCATTAGCAATAGCTAATGATAATCATATTTTAGCAAGTAATAGTTACTATGCTGTTGGGGAACATTCACGGTATGCAATGATTGGTATTGAAGAAATATTTAATAAAACTAAATTAAACCCACAAGATATAGATAAATTAATAGTAGTTAATGGTCCTGGTTCTTGGACTGGGATAAGAATAGGTGTAACGATTGGGAAAGTATATGCTTGGGCATTAAATAAAGAAATTATCTCAGTTTCTAGTTTACACGCATATGCTTTGTCTTTTTCTAATTATGATTATTATATTGTTGCAATTAATGCTCGCCGTAATCATGTCTATGCCGGTATTTATGACAAAAATTATAATAATGTTTTAGATGATTGTTATATCAATATTAATGAGCTAAATAAAAAAATTGATCAATTAGATGGTTCGATTATTATAATTGGAAATATTAAAATAAATGAAAAATATAAAACAGTTCCAGTTAAATTAGATATAAAAGCAGTAATTAATTATTATAAAAATAAAAGCAGTAATAATTATGAACAGTTAAAACCAAAATATTTAAAGAAAACGGAAGCAGAAGAAAAATTATGATTAGATATTATCGGGAAAAAGATATTTCGGAAATTGAACTAATAGGTAAATTAATTAAACCGCAATATACTTTTTTTATTAACAATTATACAAAATACTTGGTTTATGAATTACATGATCATATAGTTGGTTTTATTAGTTATTCAATTATTCAAGAACAAGGAGAAATAATTGATATTGCAGTTAAAAAGGAGTATCAAAATCAAATGATTGGTACTCAATTATTAGAAGTTGTAATTAGAAATATGAAAACAAGTGGTTGTAATAATATTACTTTAGAAGTTAAAATTAATAATTATCAAGGGATAAGTTTTTATGAAAAGTTTGGTTTTATTCAAGTTGCGACAAGAAAAAAGTATTATCCTGATGGTAAAGATGCTTTATTAATGATTAAAAATATAGGTGATAAAATGAATAATATTTATATTTTAGCAATTGAAACAAGTTGTGACGAAACTAGTATTAGTATTGTTAAGAATGGTAATGAGGATATGGGAACAATAATTTTATCCCAAATTGATATTCATAAACAATTTGGTGGCGTAGTTCCTGAAATAGCTAGTCGTAATCATATTGAAAGCATTACTTTTATTTTAAATGAATTATTTAATCAAACGCATTTAAAAATGAAAGATATAACTGCGATTGCTGTAACATATGGCCCAGGATTAATTGGATCTTTATTAATTGGAGTACAAACTGCTAAAACATTATCTTTTTTATACCAGAAACCTTTAATTCCAATTCACCACATAATTGGTCATATATACGCTAATCGGTTAGTTTCTGAATTTAAATTTCCTCTTTTAGCATTAGTAGTAAGCGGTGGGCATAATGATTTAATTTTAATGAAAAAAGAATACTGCTTTAAAAAAATAGGGGGAACATTAGATGATGCAGTCGGGGAAGCCTATGATAAAGTGGCTCGCGTTTTAGATTTAGGTTATCCAGGTGGCCCCATTATTGATCAATTAGCAAAAGAAGGGAACCCAACATATAATTTACCATTACCATTAGATGACGATAGTTATAATTTTAGTTTTAGTGGTTTAAAAAGTGCAGTTATTAATTTAATTCATAATGAAAGACAAAGAGGTAGTGAAATTAATAAAAAGGATCTAGCATGTACATTTCAAACCCAAGTCGTTAATATTTTAGTGAAAAAAACAATGCGAGCGGTAAAAGAATTAAAAGTAAAACAGTTATTATTAGCAGGTGGAGTTGCTGCTAATCAAGGATTGCGGCAAGCTTTAAAAGATAATTGTGATAAGGAAGGAATTATTTTAATTATCCCCCCTATTAAATATTGTACTGATAATGCGACCATGATTGGAGCAGCAGGTTATTATGCTTACCGAAAAAAAATAATTACTGATTTATCTTTAAATGCTTATGCTACCATTCCTTATGATAATGATAATTAAAAATAAAACTCATCTTTATAGGTGAGTTTTATTGATATTTAATTAATTTTTTTTCCCAATATGTTACTAGATAATACATTAAAACGGAAATAATACTAAGTAGGAAAATGCCAGTTATAACTAAATTAAGATTAAATACTTGTGATCCATACATTATTAAATAACCAATGCCTTTTTTTGATACTAATAATTCTCCTATTATTACGCCAATTAATGCCATACTAATATTTAATTTTAAAACATTAATAAATATATATAAATTAGCAGGTAGTATTAATTTAGTATATATTTGTTTTTTTGTTGCTTTAAAACTTTTCATTAGTTTTATTTTATTTTCATCAGTATTAATAAATCCATTATAAACATTAATGATAGTAATTATTACTGAGATTAGTAAAGCCATAAAAATAATTGATTTAATATTAGCGCCAACCCATATGATTAGAATTGGACCTAATGCTACTTTGGGAAGGCTATTAAGAATAGTTAAATATGGTTCTATTACTTTGGCAATAAATTTATGCCACCACATAATGGTAGCAATTAAAGTACCAATAATAATACTTAAAGTAAAACTAATAGTTGTTTCCCAAATAGTAATAAATATATGATTAAATAAATATCCTTGTTGATAAAGATTAATA
>JAQUEG010000064.1 GCA_028685275.1 Bacilli bacterium | reverse complement strand
TTTAAAGAAAAAAGCAGTATCAATTAAACCTTACGGCCCACTGTACTGCTTAACTGTTTTAATTATACCACCAAATAGCGAATATTGTAAGTTATTATCATAGAATATTTAAAGTTATTATTCATTTTCCCACCTTAAACCCACTTTTTGCTATTTTAAGCCATAATAAAAGACCTTCCAAATGCTTGGAAAGCCTTGTAATTACTTATGGCAGGGGTAGTAGGAGTTGAACCCACATCGGCGGTTTTGGAGCGTAACCTTTTGATTATTTAATTTCATTGAAAAGTGTCATATTCCCTTTAATTCTGGCGCACCTCTTAGAAAGTAATTATATTTTCTTTTTAAGTAAATTTATATTTTTAAAAAATTCCTTTATATCAATTTTTAAATAAAATTGTTATTTGTTTGATAGCTCCTCAAGCCTATTTAAAAATGGATATAACTGAATATAATACTTCCCATGTGTTTTAGCATACTCTAAAACTTCCTCACAAGTTTCTTTCCATATTTCATAACCAAAGTCTATCATAATAACAACCTCTTTCAAAAAATTTAACATAATAATTATATCATTTTTTAAGTGTTAATGCCGGCGATTTGCCGGTTTTTTTCTCAATTTCCCCACTAAAAAAATTGCATTTCTGCAATCCTTTATATTCATTGGTGTCCCGTGAGGGAATCGAACCCACGACCCACTGATTAAGAGTCAGTTGCTCTACCTGCTGAGCTAACGAGACAGATATATGGTGAACGATGTAGGACTCGAACCTACGACCTCTACCACGTCAAGGTAGCACTCTAACCAACTGAGCTAATCGTCCACAGACATTATTATTTTACAATACTATTTAAGTTTTTACAACCTTTTTAATTTAATATTAATTATAAATTTTTACCAAAAAAAGTAGAATTATGCTATAATATTGGCACGGAGGGAAATATATGAAGAAAAAAAGAAATCGTTCTCTATATGTTATGAGTATTAGCTTAACCTTATTAATTACTACTTTTTTTGGTACTAAATCTTTAAATAATTACTTCTTAAAAAATAATGAGGATGATTATATTAATCAACCTAATCCAACACCAATTGAAGAAATTCAACCTGTTATTACTGATCTTCTTTTAAGTTTTGTTGGAGATTGTACGATTGGTAGTGATGATAATTTTGGTTATGTACGTACTTTTAATGAAGTATTTGATAACAATTATAATAATGGTGACTATAGTTATTTCTTTAGAGGTGTACATGATATTTTAAGTAATGATGATTTAACCATTGCTAATTTAGAAACCACTTTTACTACTGCTACAAAGAAAGCAGTAAAGCAATTTCGTTTTAAAGGTGATCCATCATATGTTAATATCTTAGAAGCTGGTAGTGTTGAAGTTGTTAATTTAGCTAATAATCATACTTATGATTATTTAGAAAAAGGTTATCAGGATACAATTGATACTTTAGATAATAGTAATGTTAGTTATTACGGTCGCGATCTTATGTTAATTAAAGAAGTAAAAGGGATTAAAATTGGCTTTGGTGGTCTTACTTATTCTGATAAAAATGAAGATAAATATGCTCGAGTTGATGAAATGGTAAAATACTTTAATGAAAATGAAGTTGATATAAAAATTATTACTTTTCATTGGGGGATTGAACGAGCTTTAAAATTTAATGCTACTCAAGAAGGTTTAGGTACATATGCAATTGATCAAGGAGTTGATTTAGTAATTGGGCATCATCCTCATGTTTTACAAGGAATTCAAGAGTATAAAGATTCATATATTGTATATTCATTAGCAAACTTTGTTTTTGGGGGAAATAAAAATCCGAAAGATAAAGATTCTATGATTTATCAACATCGTTTTACCTTTGAAGATGGTAAATTGATTAGTGAGGAACCAATTATAACTCCTGTTTCTGTATCTTCAAAAACATATGTTAATGATTATCAACCTACTATTTTAGAAGGAACTGAAAAAGAACGGGTAATGGGAAAAATATTAAAATATAGTAAAGATTTTACTTATCCAATAAAAAAAGAAGAAACGATTGAATAAATCGTTTCTTTTAATTTAGTTTACTGAATTTTCCTTTACCACCTTTTAAGTTAGTTGGGTTTTGTAAAATATTAGTTGCAAAGGAATATATTTTTTTATTTTTATTTTTATAACTTCTTATTGTTAAGGTGATTAATTCATCTAGTAATTTCTTATATCCTTTACCAATTGGCTCCCATAAATAGAAAGCTAAAGAACCAGGTATTGAATTAATTTCATTAACATAAACTTTATTTTTCTTTTTATCAATTAAAAAGTCAATTCTAGTAACTCCACTAGCATTTAATATTTTAAATACCTTCTTCGCTAAACTTTTTACTTCTTTAGTTAATTTTTCATCTATACGAGCAGGAATAATCCGATTAGTAGAAGCCATTCCTTTTGATTTAGTTCCCTTTGCACCACCTATATATTTATCGCTATAAGATAAAAATTCTTCTGTACTCATTACTTCTTCAATCGCACTTAATTCTTGATATTCATAATTACCAAGAACACTACAATTAACTTCAATTAAATCAGTAATTACTTCTTCTACTACAATCTTATTATCATAACCCATACTATCTTCAATCGCATCTTCTAAATCTTTAATTTTATTGACCCGATTAATACCAACACTACTACCTAATTTAGCAGGTTTAATAATAACTGGGAATTCTAACTCTTTAATGCGTTTAATAATTTCCTCTTTATCTTCATAATATTCACTATCAAAAAACCATAAATACTTAGGAATAGGAATATCACAAGCCGTAAATATTTGTTTCATAAATACTTTATCTTGTCCTACTACCCCAGCATATAAATCACTACCTACATAAGGAATACCAATCATGTCTAAATAACCTTGAACAGTTCCATCTTCTGCCTGTACTCCATGAACAATTGGAAAGGCAATATCAATTTCATCAATAATAGTTTTTAAACCTTTTTTATTTTGTAATACAAAACGACCATCTTTATTGTATAAAACAACCTTTTTTGCATATCGTTTTAAATTATCTAAATCTTTATAATTAGCAATATCCTTTAATAAATCTCCCGTATACCATTCTTTTTCTTTTGAAATATAAATAGGAATAACCTCATATTTATCCTTATTCATATTAAACATTGCTTGTACTGCTGAAATAACACTCACTTCATGTTCTACTGTTTGACAACCGAAAATAACCCCAATTCGCATTTTCATATTCTCACTCCTCACTAAAAATATCTGGTAAATCATTTTCTAATAAGACATAAGTGTCTTTTTCTTTTATCGTATTTATTATATCAAATGCTTTTTTAATATCATTTAATACATAAATTTTATCTTTATTATAATTTTCTTCTTTTAAACCATCTTGAATTGGTTTCGTTTGTTCTTCCCCAATTAAGATAACTATATCACAAACAGATGCCATTTGTTTACCAAACTGTTTATTATATTCATATTGTTTAGGTCCTAATTCAATCATTCCTGGTGTTACAATAATTCTTTTACCTGGCATCATCCCTAAGACATTTACCGCCATTTCTGCCCCTACAGGATTAGAATTATAAGCATCATCAATAATATAAATATTACCCATATTTTTTAATTCTAATCGATGTTCAATTGGTTTAATTAAACGCACCGCTTTAATTAATTGTTCTTTACTAATACCTAATTCGTTTCCTAAAGCAATTCCTGCTAATATGTTATATATATTAGCATAACCCAACAATTTTGTTTCAAACTTATATTTTTGTTTATCGCCTTTAAATATTACTTCAAAACTAGTTCCTTTACTTGATATTTCAATATTAGTTGCTTTAACATCAACATCTTTATTATCAATTCCAATCCAAATAGTATTACATTTATTTTTAATTTTGTAATCTAATTGAAAAGCATCATCACCATTTAAAACTGCTAACCCATCCTTTGGTAAATTTTCAACTAATTCAAATTTCGTCTTAATAATATTTTCTTGGGAACCAAAACTTTCTAAATGAGCTTCCCCAATTCTAGTTAAAATTCCATACTTTGGTTTAACTAAATCACATAATTCTTTTATTTCACCTACTTTATAAGCTCCCATTTCGGCAATAAAAATCTCCGTAAACTTGTCCATATAATCATTAATTGTATTCATTAAACCATATGGTGTATTAAGATTTCTTGGTGATGCGAAAGCATTATATTTAATATTTAAGATTTCACTTAATATATTTTTACTACTAGTTTTACCATAACTACCAGTAACGCCAATTACAATTAAACTAAACATTTGTTTTAATTTTTTAGTTGCTTTCCCCCGAAAGTAATAATAAACACATTTTTCAATTGGTTTATTAATTATAACGGCTAATAACATCATAAAATATTGTAAAAAACTTAAAATAATTAAATAACTATAATTGAAAATAAGATCATCAGGTTCTAGTAAAATACTATAAAATGGTAAACTATAAAGTAAAATTAAAGTAATAATTAATCTTTTAATTCTTGGTGTTACTACTAATGGTTTTTTATATTGTTCCCCTTTTAATTTACGATAACTAATTATAAAGATAATAAAATAAATAATACTAAAACTAATTAAAGTAATATTGTAAGAAGTATAAATACTAAGTATAATTACCAAAAAAGGAATAAGATCATAAATACTTATATATTTATTTACATTATTCATTAACCATTTAATATATCTTTGATTTCGATTATATAAATTTTGTTGCAACATATGTAATGCTTTTCTAGTTCTAATCGCAGTATATAAAAACCATGGGAATAAAGATAAAATA
>JAQUEG010000063.1 GCA_028685275.1 Bacilli bacterium | reverse complement strand
AATATAAAAAAATATATAAGGAATTAACTGGTTATGAATTTCCACAAGATCCAAATATACAATTAATGGAATGTATTAAAGCGGTGTTTAAATCATGGCATAATGAAAGAGCAATTAGTTATCGTAAATTAAATAATATTCCTGATAATATTGGGACAGCGGTTAATATTCAATCGATGGTTTATGGAAACTTTAACGATAATTCTGCTACTGGGGTTTTATTTTCTAGAAATCCTGCTACGGGTGAAAATAAATTATATGGTGAATATTTAATTAATGCTCAAGGGGAAGATATTGTAGCAGGGATTAGAACTCCTAAAAATATTGATAATTTAGAAAATGATATGCCTCATATATATGAAGAATTAATTAAATATGCAAATATGTTAGAACATCATTATTTAGATATGCAAGATATAGAGTGGACTGTTGAAGATAACAAATTATATATTATGCAAACTAGAAATGGAAAAAGAACAGCTCAAGCTGCTGTTAAAATAGCAGTTGACCTAGTAAATGAAGGTTTAATTGATAAAGAAAAAGCTTTAATGATGATTAATCCAAATCAATTAGAGCATTTATTACATCCTAAATTTGATCCAGAAGTATTAAAAGAAGTAACACCGATTGCTAAAGGTTTAGCAGCATCCCCTGGGGCTGCTACTGGTCAAATTTATTTTAATTCAGATGATTTAATTAATGCTTATAATACTGGTAATAAAAACCTTATTTTAGTACGTTTAGAAACATCACCGGAAGATATTGAAGGTATGAATTATGCGAATGGAATCTTAACTATTCGTGGAGGAATGACATCTCATGCCGCAGTAGTAGCAAGAGGAATGGGAAAATGCTGTATTAGTGGTTGTGAAGATTTAATAATTAATGAAACAAATAAAACTTTAACCACTAAAGATGGTAAACTTTTTAATGAGGGTGATTATTTATCATTAGATGGTTCGACTGGGTATATATATGAAAATGAATTAAAAACCATTGCCCCTTCTTTAACTGGAGATTTTGCTACTTTTATAAATTGGGCAGATGAAATTAGTGATATGAGAGTACGTGCGAATGCGGATACTGCTAAAGATACTAAACAAGCAATTGATTTTGGAGCAGTAGGAATAGGCTTATGTCGGACTGAACATATGTTTTTTGGTGATGATCGTATTATGGCTTTTCGAGAAATGATTTTATCAGATAATAATGAAGAAAGAGAAAAAACTTTAAATAAATTAGAACCTATTCAGCGAGAAGATTTTATTAATATATTTGAAGTATTAGAAGGGAAACCACTTACGGTTCGTTATTTAGATCCCCCTTTACATGAATTCTTACCAAAAGATGAAAATGAAATTAGATTATTAAGTGAACAATTAAATAAATCAATTACTGATATTGAAAAAAGAATTAATGAATTAAAAGAATATAATCCAATGATGGGACATCGTGGTTGTCGTTTAGCGATTACTTATCCTGAAATTATAAAAATGCAAACAAGAGCAATTATCGAAGCAGCAATCTATATGATAAAGAACAATAAAGAAGCTAATCTGGAAATAATGATTCCCTTAATAAATGATGTTAAAGAATTAAAATATTTAAAAGGTATTATTAATACAGAAATTAATAATATTATAACTATGGAACAAGTAGATTTTATATATAAAATAGGAACCATGATTGAAGTACCAAGAGCATGTATTATGGCTGATGAAATAGCAAAAGAAGTAGATTTTTTCTCTTTTGGTACTAATGATTTAACCCAAATGACTTATGGTTTTAGTCGTGATGATGCGGAAAAGTTTTTAACCGATTATTATAATAAAAATATTTATAAAAATGATCCTTTTGTTACATTAGATCCATATGGAGTAGGTTCCTTAATTAATATTGCCGTTTTTCAAGGACGTCATAATAATTCTAATTTAAAATTAGGGATTTGTGGTGAACATGGTGGTGAACCTAATAGTATTGAGTTTTTACAACAATTTGATTTAGATTATGTTTCATGTTCCCCATATCGAGTTCCAATCGCCCGTTTAGCGGTCGCACAAGCAAAAATTAAAAAAATAATATAAATAAAAACTAATGGAAGATAATATGAGTAAGTTACATTTTATTTATGGTACAATGGGATGTGGTAAAACTGTTTATGCACTAACTAGAAGGTATAATTATTTAGAAAGAGGAAAAAAGGTATTATTTATTAATCAGCAATTGATATAAGAGCTGGTAAAAATATTATTAAATCTCGAATTGGGATTGAAGCAGAAATATTAGAATATAGTCCTAATAATAATATTTTATAATTATATAAAAATGAAATAAAAGAAATTGATTATGTAATTGTTGATGAATTAGATGCTCCGGTCTATGCTTATGGCTTAAAATCTAATTTTCAATCCCATTTATTTGAAGGTAGTAAACGTTTATTTGAAATTGCCGATACTCATACCCAGTTAGAAAGTATTTGTCATTGTGGTAGACAAACAATCGTTAATGTCCGCTACCAAGGTGATGAAATTGAAGATGAAGGGGAATTAATTGTCATTGGTGGTAATGAAAGATATGTTAATTTATACTATGATTGCTGGAAGAAAGATAAAATAAAAAAATATATTTAAAAGAAGTTATTACTAATAAAAAGTAGGAGGGAAAATATGAATAATAAGAAAGAAAAAATTGATTATGTCAAATTAAATGAAGTTGTTAGTTTAAGTCAAAGAATTTTAAAGTTAGCAATTATTTTTATCAGTATTATTGGTATATATGCTATTACTTTAATTTTAAAAGAATGGCATATTTTTGGTTTTATATTTACAATACTAAGTGTATTGGTACCATTTTTTATTGGTTTAGTAATAGCATGGTTACTGGAACCAATTGTAAAATATTTATATAATATGGGAATTAACCGCATTTTAGGATCTATATTAGTATATGTAATAATGCTCGGTATTTTATATTTAGGATTTACATTATTATTTCCAATCTTTTTAGAACAAATTAATGATTTTATTAAAATATTACCAGGAATATTAGAAGATGGTATTATTTGGGTTGAACGTTTTACTAATAATTTTAAAAATATTAGTTTTATTGATATTGAAGTAATTAAAACTGATATGGTTAATTATTTTAATGATGTTATCACTTCAATTACAACAGAAATTCCAACCATGATGATTAATTTTATAAAGGGTTTATTTTCAACCATTGGTATTTTTTCCATTGGTTTACTTATTGGTTTTTATTTATTAGTTAGTACAAGTAATATGAAAAAAATATTTTTATCATTATTACCAGTAAGAGTTAGAAGAGATGTAATTAAATTATTAGAAGAAGCTAATGTATCATTCTTTGCTTATTTAAAAGGAACGATTCTTACTTCGACTCTTGTTTTTGTAATTACCGCCACAGGTTTATGGTTAATAGGGGTTAAAGCCTCATTATTATTAGGTTTTATTTGTGGTCTTACTAATATTATTCCTTATATTGGACCATACTTAGGTGGAGCAGTTGCAGCAATAGTAGCATTTTCTCAAAGTGTTCCGTTAGGAATTATAACCTTAACTGTTATTTCAATTATTCAAACAATTGAAGGTAATATAATTCAACCATTAATTATGAGCAAAACTATGAAGTTGCATCCAGTAACAATTATTATAGGTTTACTAATTTTTGGTTATTTCTTTGGTATTTTAGGCATGATCATTGCTACGCCTTTAATTGCGGTAATTAAATCAATTGCTATATTTGTCGAAAATAAATATCATTTGTTTGATTTATAGTAAAAATATGGTAAAATGTTAATAGTAGGAGTGATGTAAATGAATACTAGAGCCTTTACTTTAATTGAAGTATTAGCAGTTATTATAATAATTGGTGTAATTGCTGCAATAACAATTCCAGCAGTAGAAGATGTTATAATGGATGCAAAAAAGGATACATTTTCATTATCAGCACATAAAGTAATTGATGCTGTTTATGAAAATGTAATGATTGATGATACTTTTGATGTTAGCACAATTGATATAACTAATTTAAAAAATAAACTAAATATATCTAATCCAAATTATCAAGCAATTACAATTACAAGAACTAGTCAAGATGATTATTATGTTTATATAGAAGGCCAAAATAAATGGAAAAATTTAGTGGCATGTGGTATTTATAATGAGGTTGTAGTAGGGGATGGAAATAGTTGTCCAGAATTTATATCATATGAAGAACCACCAAATCCACCAGTATTAGCTAAAGGAATGGTACCAGTTAAATGGATTTGGAATAAAGATAATGAAATATGGGAACTTGAAGAAACTACAGTAAGTGATTCCGAATGGTATAGTTATCATTCAAAGATAAAAAGATGGGCAAATGCAGTTAGTAAGGATACTAGTGGTAATATTACAGCATATTGGGTATGGATACCAAGATATGCATATAAGATAACTAGTTGCTGGAATCAAAGCTGTAGTGGTTCAGCCGGTGATATCGAAATATCATTTAGTCGAGGAACGGATGATACTAGAGGGGGAACCATTAATATAGTCAATACCTGTACTGTTGATGAAAATGGAATACCAGGATCAACCAATTGTGCCGAAGATTCACAACAAACATTAGAATCATCCAATTGGTCAAATCATCCTGCTTTTACTTTTGGTTTAGGTGAAGATGCAGTTGAATTAACAGGCTTTTGGGTCGGAAAATTTGAGGTAAGTAGTAGTAATCCAACTGCTACCAGTGGTGGAGGTGAAACCACAGGTTTAGATATAAAAGTACTCCCAGGCATTACTTCATGGCGTGGTAATACTGTTGGTAATATGTTTATAGTATCTCGTAATATGGA
>JAQUEG010000062.1 GCA_028685275.1 Bacilli bacterium | reverse complement strand
TTGGTTGGTATTTATTTAAATTCAAAAATTATCAATTACGAGCATTATTATATATATTAACTATTATTCTAGGAACTATATTATTATCTTATATAATTGCTAGTTATTTAGGAATGCTATTATTTTGGTTGTTATTAATACCAATTAGTGTAGTTGTTATGGAAGTATTAAATCAAATTTTAGCTAAAATTGTGCGGACTAAAAGTTTATTTAAGTTAAAATTCGAAGGGAATTTACCGATTGAATACAGTACGATGGTAGTAATTCCAACACTTATTAAAAATAAAGAAAAAGTAAATAATATGTTTGATCGTTTAGAAGTATATTATTTATCAAATAAAACGGATAATATTTATTTTACTTTATTAGGTGATTCACCGAGTGAAGATACTAAAGATGCTAAATATGATGATGAAATTATTGTGGCATGTATCGAAAAAGTAAAAGAATTAAATGAAAAATATGGAAAAAAACTTTTTTATTATGCTTATCGTAATCGTACTTATAGTGAGGGAGAAGGATGTTATCTTGGTTTTGAGCGTAAGCGTGGAGCATTATTACAATTTAATAAATTATTATTACAACAATTAACTAAGGAACAACAACAAGAGTATTTTAAGGGACATAGTTTTGAACAATTTAATACCCCTATTAAATATGTTATTACCATTGATACTGATACTAAATTAGTATTAAATACAGCTTTAAAAATGATTGGGGCAATGGCGCATCCATTAAACCAACCAGTTCTTTCGGTTGATGGTAAAAAAGTAATAAGTGGTTATGGGATTATGCAACCAAGAGTAGGGATTGATGTTGAAGTAACGAATAAATCACAGTATTCACAATTATTTGCTGGTTTAGGTGGTTTGGATATTTATACCCAAGCTTGCTTTGATTTATATCAAGATGTATTTAATGAAGGTAGTTTTGTTGGTAAAGGTATATATGATTTAAAAGTATTTGATCAAGTTTTAGCAGAAACTTTTCCTAATAATTTAATTTTAAGTCATGATTTAATTGAAGGTAATTATTTAAGATGTGGTTTTATTAATGATGTTGAATTATTTGATGATTATCCAGCACGTTATTTAAATGATATTGCAAGACGTCATCGTTGGAATCGTGGTGATTGGCAAATAATTGGTTGGTTAAGAAAAAAAACAAAAGATGCTCATAATAATATTATTAAAAATCCAATTAATTTATTAGGCAAATGGAAAATATTTGATAACTTGCGTCGTAGTTTAGTTAGTTTATTTTTGCTATTAATTCTTTTTTATGGTTTAATCTTTGGGAAGGAATCATTTAGTTATTATTTTATTATTGTTTCTTTTATTATTGCCATTCCTATTTTCTTTTTTCTTATTTCAAAAATATTACATCATCATAAATATGATCGCTCTTTAAAATATTATCTTTATATTATTATTGGTATGGTTGCAGTTATTAATAAATCAATTATCGTTTTAACAGTTTTACCTTATGAAGCTAAAATATATGTTGATTCTATTATTAAAGCAATGTATCGTATGTATATAAGTAAAAAAAGATTACTTAATTGGATAACGGCTGAAGAAGTAGATAAAACGATGAAGTATAATCTTATAACGTATATTAAAGCTTTTAAGGTTAATTATATTGTTGCTATTTTATTAGTAATTACTAGTTTAATGTATAAACCAGAAGATTTTGCTTTAGTTTTTGTTCTAGGATTAATTTGGGTTTTTGCACCCTTTTTAATGTATATTATTAGTGGTGATATAAAAGAAAAAACAGCTGATTTAGAGCATAAAGAACAAAAAGAGGTAAAAGAAGTAGCAGTACGTACTTGGCGTTATTTTGCTGATTTTTTAACGGAAGAGAATAATTATTTAATTCCTGATAATTATCAAGTTAATAGAGAAAAAACAGCTGATTATAAGACTTCACCAACCAATATTGGTTTTTCCTTAGTTAGTATTGTTTCCGCAGTGGAATTAGATTTAATTAAACCAAAGGAAGCAGTACGTTTAATTACTAATGTAATTAAAAATGTGGAAAGTTTAAATAAATGGAATGGACATTTATATAATTGGTATAATATTCATACTAAACAAGAATTGTATCCATATTTTGTTTCGTCTGTCGATAGTGGAAATCTTGTTGCTTGTTTATATGTAGTTAAAAGTTTTTTAGAAAAACATGGAAATAAGGATATAATTTTTCGAGTAACTAAATTAATTGAAGAAATGGATTTTGCTAAATTATATAATGATACTGTGAATGTATTTAGTCTTGGCTATCATACTATTGAGCAAATTTTATCAACTTGTCAATATAATGTATTTGCTTCTGAATCAAGATTAACTAGTTATATTGCCATTGCTAAAGGAGATGTGCCATTTAAACATTGGTTTTCATTAGATAAAACTTTAACTAAATTTAAACGTTATAAAGGTATTGTTTCTTGGTCGGGAACTGCTTTTGAGTATTTTATGCCTCTTATTTTTATGAAAACCTTTAATCATACTTTATTAGATGAAGCATACTTTTTTGCTTATTATACGCAAAAAGAATTTATTCGTCATTTAGATATTGATTTACCTTGGGGAATATCAGAATCAGCTTATAATGAATTAGATGATTCTGAAAACTATAAATATAGTGCGTTTGGTGTTCCTTATTTAAAAATGCAAGATGGTAAAGAATATCCAATTATTATTTCACCATATAGTTCAATTATGGCAATTGGTTTAAATGACCGCGAAGTATTTATTAATATGAAGAAATTCAAACGTTTAAATATGTATTCTGATTATGGTTTTTATGAATCATATGATTATGAAGATAAAGCAGTGGTTAAAACTTATTATGCTCATCATCAAGGGATGATTTTAGCAAGTATTACTAATTATTTAAATAATAATATAATTCAAGAATATTTTCATAGTGAAAAAAGAATGCAAGCGATTGAAATGTTATTAAAAGAAAAAGTTCAAATTAGAACTTATATTGATTTAAAAATTGCTAAATATAAAAAACATCACTATGTAAAAGAAAAACATGAAAATGATATTCGTGATTATATAAAATTAAAAGATATACCAGAGGTTGGCGTTTTATCTAATGGTTTTTATTCTATTATTTTAGATGATCGTGGTAATGGTTTTAGTAAATATAAAAATTTACAAATAAATCGTCATCGGGAAATTCCACATGATAATTATGGAATATTTATTTATGTTAAAAATTTAATTAATAATAAAGTATGGTCAAATACTTATGCTCCCCTTAATATTGAACCGAAAAAATACCGCGTAACCTTTGCTTCTGATAAAATTAAATATATGCGTGAAGATGATGGAATTGTAACTAATACGGAAATAATTGCGGTTAAAGATCATAATGCTGAAATAAGAAAAGTAACATTTGTTAATAAAACTAATAAAGATGCTATCTTAGAAGTTACTTCTTATGGTGAAATTATTATGTGTCGCAACGAAGAAGATATTGCCCATCGTGTTTTTAATAGTTTAACTATTGATACGGAAATAGATGAAAAAAATCAAGCTTTAATTTTTAGTCGTCAATCTATGACTAAAGAAAATACTAGATATTATATTATTCATCGTTTATTTACTGACAAAGAAGAGAAAAAGGATTTTCAATACGAAGTTCGAAGAGATCATTTTATTGGTCGAAATCAAAATACAAATAATCCAGTGGCTATTTTTAATGATTATCAATTTAGTGAAATTAATGGAGCCGCCCTTGATCCTATTATAAGTATAAGAAAAAGAATTATAATTAAACCTAAAGATAAAAAAGAACTTTATTTAATTGTTGGATTTGGTAAATCAAGAGAACAAGTTAATGAAATTATTCAAACTTATAAAGATGAGGACTCAATTCAACAAGCATTTAGTTTAGCTAATGTTTATAATAATATGCGTACTAGTTATGCTAATTTAACGGCTAGACAAATGCGTTTATATAATACAATGTTAAAATATGTATATCAAGTTTATCCACCAACAGAAAAACAAATGGCTAATTTAAAACAAAATAAATTATCGCAAGCGGGATTGTGGAAGTTTGGGGTATCTGGTGATTGGCCGATTATTTTAGTGGAAATTGAAAAAATTGAAAATGCTGGGTTTGTTAAAGAAGTTATACAAGCTTATGAATTTTATAAGAGTAGAGCGTTATATGTTGATATTGTTATTATTAATGGTGAAGATAGTCATAATGAAAAATTAATTATGAATTATATTGATAATTTAATGTATCGAATTAATAATCTTAACTATTTTGAAAATTCACCAGGTAGTGTTTGGACGATACCTGCTAATAATTTAACGGAAGAAGAAAAAGTTTTATTTAAAACAGTAGCAAGATTAGTTCTTAATGCTTCTGATACTAAGTCTTTAGAAGAACAAATTATTAAAATGGAAAAGGAAATTCCTTTGGTAAATAGATTGTCTTATGAGGTACCTGAAATAAAGACTAATTCGTTATTACCAACTGATATTACCTTTTATAATCAATATGGTGGTTTTATTAATGATGGTAAAAATTATTTAATTAATAATATTAATACCCCAATGCCTTGGGTTAATGTTATTGCTAATCAAAATTTTGGAACTGTAGTAACTAATAATTTTGGTGGCTTTACTTATGCTTATAATAGTCGCGAATATAAATTAACTACTTGGAGTAATGATCTTGTAGTTGATCCTAGTAGTGAGTATTTAATTTTTAAAGATAAGATATTTAAACCATCTAAAGTTGAACATGGGTTTGGTTATACTAATTATTATGGTGAACTTGATAATTTAAATATTATGATTACGGTGTTTGTTTCCTTAACTGAATCAATAAAATATTATTTAG
>JAQUEG010000061.1 GCA_028685275.1 Bacilli bacterium | reverse complement strand
CGGTGTAATTTGTTCAATACCTTCAATTTTATTAATTGCTTCCATATTTTTCAAAATATAAATAAACTCTTTTTGTAATACTTCATATTCTTCATCTTTCATATCAAACATTAATTTAGATGCATATTCTTTTAAGTCTTCTTTCTTAATCATATTTGACCTCCTCATCTATATTATACAATAAAAAACATAATGGCGCCTGATGTAGGACTCGAACCTACGACCAACCGGTTAACAGCCGGGCACTCTACCAACTGAGCTAATCAGGCATATAAAAACAGTTTCATCCCAATCGGGACGAAACTGTAAGTTCCGCGGTGCCACCCAAATTGTCATCAAATATTATTATTGATGACCACTCGTTGATTCTAGTAAATCTAGTAATATATTAACGGATTACTCCCGGCTTAGCCTACTATTATTTCGGTAAGCAGCTCCAAGGTGTTATTCCAATTAACCTGTATTGTTAGCTTTCACCAACCTAACTCGCTTTAAATAGTGTTAATTGTACTTCTCCTCTTCAAAGCTATGACCTAATTATATATATATATTATATATTTGTCAACTCTCTTTTTTATGGCTCCATAATATTTCCTAAAAATAGAATTGCCTCACTATCATTATCAATTACTCCTAAGATAAATGGTCGATTAATATTCATTTCATAATCTACCAATCTATCACTTGTAAGACGCATTTCAACCTTAGTCATTGCTGCTGCTTCCGTTCCTTTTTCATCAATCGCTAGAAATGTTTTATGAGTTACATCTTCTATGTGTATGCCATCAACAATCGCATCATCAGCCATTTTTGAAAAATCAGCATCACCATTCCAAGCATCAACCATTCCTAAATCCATTAATGGTTTTTTTAACAAGGTATCATACTCTATTTTTACTTTCGGCATCCTTAAGTTAACATTAACTTGATTATTTTTCATTTGTTTGATTAATTCACTAATCATATTAGAATTTAAATTTATACTATTAAATTCATTATTAGGTAAAATAATAAACATTGATGTTTTATTATCCTTATACGGAAGTAAAACAGCCTTTAATAATTTATCTTCAGTATAGCCAATTTTATCAATTTTATTCATCATTTTTACGGTTTTAATACCATTAGGTGTATGAAATTCTTGTTCACTAGTATCATTAGCAATAAATGGATTTAACCAATCTGCTTTAAAATAAATAGTATTAATTAAAAACATAATTGTTGAAGGATCTATTTCACCAGTAATTGCTTCTTTAATCCGCTTCTTAGTATTTTTCTGTACCCAATTATTAATCGTATCTTTTGCTTTTGGATTATTAAAATCTAAACCAGAAACCATCGCTCCATAATATGTTTTATTTTGATTTAAAAAGTTAACCTTTACTTTTTGTTCGTATGTATCCCTTATCCAAATTGAATTAGCTAATTCGATTTTACTCTTTTCATATCCTAAAATTAAATATTGTAAATCACGATTTAATTTATTGAATTGCTCTAAACTTATATTATCTGCTTCTAATACTTTACCCATTTCTAAAGCAGTATTGCCACCAGCACCATTATAAGTCATCCCTAACGCTAGATAAATACTAACTGGTGATATAAACATATTTTCATGTTCCTTATATAATTCATCATATAATTTAAAAGCAAAATTATTTAACTTTATCATACTTTGGTCATTAAGTTGTTTAACTGGCTTAATATTAGTTAAATGCCCAGGAGTGGAATGTAAGGTACTCATTCGTGGTTTAAAGCCACAGGCATTAAGTAATAATAAGCAAATAACTATAAATATAATATTAATTTTTTTCATTTTTATCATCCCCTAATATAATTATATAATATTACATTGATTTTAACAACCAATATAATATTGCTTTTTAAAACTCTATCATATATAATTTTAAAAATGGAGGTTAATAATATGCTTAAAAATATATTTGCTGGTATTTTTATTGGCATTGCTAATATTATTCCTGGCATTAGTGGTGGTACTATTATTGTAATCTTAGGTATATTTGACGAATTAATGTTTTCTATTTCTAATTTAATCAAAAAAGATAATCCCCAACGAAAAAAACAAATTATCTTTTTAAGTCAAATTATATTTGGTTTACTTATTGGTTTAATTAGTTTTGCCAATATTATTGATTATTTATTTAAGAATTATCCTACCCAAACTATATATGGATTTATTGGACTAATATTATTTAGTATCCCTTTTGTTATTAAAAAAGAACTACCTAATACTACTTGGTTTAAAATACCTTTTACGAAGAGAAAAAACAATTTATCCGTTCCTTTTTTAATAATTGGAAGTTTAATAATAATAATTTTAATGTTATTAAATAAAAATGTTAATGATAATTTAAATATTGTGTTTCCTACAATCACTATATTATATTTAATAAAATTATTTTTTGTTGGTAATATAATTGGAAGTGCAACAATCATTCCAGGTATTAGTGGTGCAATGATATTATTAATATTAGGTCAATATCATATATATAAAGGTTATATATTAGAATTATTAACCTTTAAATTAAATATTCTTATTCCTTTATGTTTTATTGGTATTGGTATTATAATGGGTATTGTAATTGGGGCTAAAATAGTAACTTGGTCTTTAAACAAATATCGTAAAGAAACTATAAGTTTAATAATCGGTTTAATAATAATGAGTTCACTGGCACTTTTCCCTCTTGATATTAACTATAATGTTTCTATAACAGTATCAAGTATTATTTGCTTCTTATTAGGTGGCACTTTAATTACAATAATTGAAAGATTAAATAAAACTAAATAATAGTGAAATTTTTATAAATAAAAAGAGCATTGAAATAAATGCTCTTTTATAATTTCATTAATTCAGTTTCTTTTTCTTTATACTTTTCATCGATTATTTTATTATATTTATTAATTAAATCTTGAATGTGGTCTATTCCCCTTTTTTCTTCATCTTCTGATATATTTAACTTCTTAATCGCATTATTACTTTCTTGTCTAATATTTCTAAGAACAATGCGTGCTTCTTCAACAATTAATTTAGCTTGTTTAACATATTCAATTCTTCGCTCTTCGGTTAATGGGGGAATATTAATAGTAATTGTTTCCCCATTATTATTAGGTGTAAATCCTAAATCAGCTTCAAATATAGCTTTTTCAATATTAGCTAATGCTGATTTATCAAAAGGTTTAATTGATAAAGTATGAGCATCAGGAATAAGAATAGAAGCCAACTGAATAAGGGGGGTATCTATTCCATAATAAGAAACTTTTATTCCCTCTAATATATTAGGATTAGCACGTCCTGCTCGCACATTAGCAAATTTGCGTCCTAATATTTCAATTGCTTTATCCATTTTTTCTGTTGTTAAATTTATTACGGTCTCCATTTATAATACCTCCTTTACTATAAAAATATAGAAAAAGACTTAAAAAAGTCTTTAAATATTATTAATTTGATCCATTACTTCAGCAGCAAAATCATCATTTCGTTTTTCCAATCCTTCACCAACTTCAAAACGAACCATTGACTTTAATATGCCTTCATTATTTTTTACATAAGCACCCACATTAATTTTATCATCTTTAATAAAGATTTGTTCCTCTAAACAATTTTCTTTATAATATTTATTTAATCTACCCATAACCATTTTTTCAGCAATATCAGCTGGTTTTCCTTCATTAATAGCTTGTTCTTTAATAATCACTTTTTCTTTTTCTATTACATCATTTGGGACTTCATCACGGTTTAAATATGATGGGCGCATTGCTGCAATATGCATTGCTACATCCTTTGCTACTTCTTCAGTACCACCATTAATTATAACTAAACTAGAAATCTTACCTCCCATATGAATATAACTACCAAACACATCATTATCATCTTTAGTTAAACGAACAAAACGACGTAAACTAAGTTTTTCTCCAATCTTAGCTGTTTTATTAATAATAAGTTCTTCTAATGTACCTTCATCACTATTTAATTTTAATGCTTCTTCGACTGTTTTAACATTACTATTTAATAATATTTCGGTAATAATATTAATTAGATCTTTAAATTCTTCATTTTTAGCAACAAAATCAGTTTCTGAATTAACTTCTAAAATGACAGCTTCATTACCTTTACATAAAACATTAGTTAAACCTTCGGATGCAATTCTTTCCGCTTTTTTAGCTGCCTTTGTAATTCCTTTTTCCCTTAACCAATCAATTGCTTTTTCCATATCACCACTAACTGCTTCTAATGCTTTTTTACAATCTAGCATCCCCGCACCAGTTACTTCTCGTAATTCTTTAATCATTGGACCTGTAATCATTATTATCCTCCCTTTATATAATTATTTATTTAAAACGCCAATTAATTCATCTTTTTTCAATTTAGAATAGCCTTGAATTCCTCTTTCTTTAGCCATTTCTTTTAATTTAGCAACGGTTAGCTTAGTTAAATCAATTGTTTCTTCTTTAACTTCTTGTTTTACCTTTTTAGGTTTGCTTACCTTTTTCTCTATTATAGATACATCATCTTTTTTATCTTCAATTACTTCTTCTTTTTTATTAGCATCCATTTCTTTAGTTAACGCACTTTCAATATCAAAGTCAGTCTCGGTTTCTTTTTCAATTGCATTTTCTTTCGCTTTTTGTTTTGCTTCTTTTCTTAGTATTTTTTCTTTATCTTCCTCAGTTAAATAATCAACCATTTCTTGATTAGTAGCTTCCGCAATAGCATTAGTTAATACCCCTAATATTAATTTAACTGATCTAATTGCATCATCATTAGCTGGGATTACATAATCAACATCATCGGGATCACAATTAGTATCAACAATTCCAAATACCGGAATATTTAATTTCCTTGCTTCGAATATAGCATTTATTTCTTTCTT
>JAQUEG010000060.1 GCA_028685275.1 Bacilli bacterium | reverse complement strand
ACTATTTTCTCTATTTTTTTGTTTTAAAATTTTGGGAAGTAAAATAAACAATATTATAAACATCTTTATATTCATTAACAAGGAAAAACTCTAAATCCTTTTTTATTTCATTTGGAATTTCATTTAAATCACGTTCATTATCCTTTGGTATTATTACTTGTTTTAATCCACTACGATGTGCACCAATTGTTTTTTCTTTTAATCCCCCAATCGGTAATATTTGCCCTCGCAAAGTGATTTCACCGGTCATACATATTTGGTGCGGTACTGGTTGATTAGTTAAAGCACTTATTAAAGCAGTAGTAAGCGTAACACCAGCACTTGGACCATCTTTTGGTACAGCTCCTTCTGGTAAATGAATATGAATATCATTTTCTTCTAACAGATTATAATTAATATTAAATTCATCATAATGAGTTTTTATATAACTAAGTGCAATATTTGCACTTTCTTTAATTACTTCCCCTAGCGATCCTGTTAAAAGCAAATTACCTTTTCCTTTATAAAAAGTTACTTCAATTGGTAAAATATCGCCACCAAATTTAGTATACGCCAAACCATTAGCAACTCCTACTTTATCAATTAGATCATTAATTGAATGAAAATATTTCTTTTTTCCTAAATATTCTTCCAAATCAGATGAACTAATATTATATATTTTTTCTTTCTTATTATTAGAAATAATATTAGTTACTACTTTTCGACAAATAGTTGCAATTAAACGCTCTAATTCTCTAACCCCTGCTTCCTTTGTATAAGAATTGATAATTAATGAAATAATCTTATCTTTTATTTTTAAAGTTTTATTATTAAGGCCATGCTCATCTAATTTATTAGGAATTAAGTGTTTTTTAGCAATATCTAGTTTTTCATATTCAGTATAACCAGTTAATTCAATAATTTCTAATCGATCTCTTAATGGCTCGGGTATTTGATATAAATCATTTGCTGTTAAAATAAACATTATT
Organism: Bacilli bacterium; assembly: GCA_028685275.1. GTDB lineage: Bacteria > Bacillota_I > Bacilli_A > RF39 > UBA660 > SKGN01. Next base: position 3,930 of record JAQUEG010000060.1, on the reverse strand, counting down.
TTTGATAAATCATATTCTTCATCTAAATAATTATCACAAAAATATTGATTTTGTTCTGGATCCAATACTTCTAATAAAGCACTAGCAGGATCACCACGATAATCTTTAGTCATTTTATCAATTTCATCAATTAAAAAGACTGGATTTGAACTTCCTGCTTTCTTAATACCTGAAATAATACGTCCTGGACTAGAACCAATATAAGCCCGTCGATGACCAATTATTTCTGCCTCATCATTAACACCGCCAACTGATATTTTAATAAATTTACGCCCAATACTATTGGCAATACTACGTGCTAAAGATGTTTTACCAACTCCAGGTGGACCTACTAAACAAATAATAGGTGATTTTAAATTATTAGTCATTTGATTAACTGCCAAAAATTCAATAATACGATTCTTTATTTGTTCTAAACCATGATGTGAACGATCTAAAGTATGACGTGCTTTTTTTAAATCTTTATGGTCCTTAGTATATATATTCCATGGTAAATTAAGTAGCCAGTCAATATAAACACGTACCATGCTAGTTTCTGGTGAACTAGGTGGTAACATCTCATATCTTTTTAATTCAGTATAAAGACGTTCTTTAATCTTAATTGGTGCATTTAAATTATCAATATCATTTTTTATCTCTTCAACTTCATCTTCTTTAAGATTGATTTCTCCTAATTCTTCTTTAATGATACGCATTTTTTCCCGTAAAATAAATTCTTTTTGTGATTGATCCAATTGGCGGCGTACTTCAGTATTAATTTTATCTTCAATCGCCACTAATTCTTGTTCTTTTTTAATATCTTCTAATACCATTAATATTCTTGTATATGGATTAATCATTTGTAAATATTCTAATTTTCGTTCAAATGAAATTGGTAAATAAGAAGCAATCAAATCACTTGCCTTAGAAATGTTTTTTATATTACTAACTTGTGCGATAATACTATTACTCATATCAGAAACATTATTAATATAACTTTCTAATTCTTTTATTACTTTATTTAATAAAGTCATTTCATCTTTGGGTGTAATAGCAAATTTAGTAGTATTACCTACTTTAGCACTTAAAGTACTGTTATCATTATTATAATATTCATATATATTAAGACGTCTAACTCCTTCAATTATAATTCTTGTCACGCCATTTTCTAATTCCATTTTTAAATTTATTTTCCCCATCATACCAATTTTAGGTAACTGGTTTGTTTGGAATTCCTTTTCTAATAAATTAGGCGGACTAACTAATAAAATATAATTATCATGTTGCTGTTCAGCTAAATCAATAATTTTTTTATCTATATCATTAGTAATTTCTAGTCTTATTTCTGAATGTGGAAGTAATACTACACCCCTAAGTAGGATTACAGGCAAGTTAGTTTTAATCATCGGCCACCTCCTAAAGGAATTACTTTATTATTATGTTAAATAAATATCACAACAATTTTTAAGTACTCATATTATATATTTATATTTAATTTTGTCAAGAAAAAAGACAATATATTTAATCATATCTTGTCTTTATCGCTTCATATTAATTATTATCTTTTAAAACTTCAAGTGCTCGACGCATTTTTAAATCATATTTTATCATTTCATAATCACCAAAAATAGTTAACAATTGTTCTTCTGAAACTTGATATTTTTCTGCCATTTTTTTTGCTTCATCCTTGGCTTCTTCGTCAGTTACTTCAATTTTTTCTAAATTAGCAATTTCTTCAATAATAAGACGATATAATAAAGTTTTTGCTGCTTCATCATGAAATTGTTCATGAAAGGCTTCATGCGTGGTGCCAGTCATTTGACAATATTGTTCTAAGGTAATACCTTGTAATTTCATTCGTTCTTCAAATTGATGAATCATACGATGAATTTCATCTGTCACCATTTCTTCAGGTATATCTACTGTTGTTTCATTAGCAACAGCGGCTAAAACATTATCAATATGTTCATCTTCTATTTTTTTTAATTTAGTTTCCTTTATTTGCTCTTTTACATGATTAAATAAGTCTTTTTCATTAGTAACACCTTCAATTCCTAAATCTTTAAAAAATTCATCATTAATTTCAGGAATTACTTTGGTTTTCACTTCATTTACTTTAACTTTAAATATTACTTCTTGACCTTTCAATTCTTCACTAGGATACTCTTCAGGAAAAGTAATCTTAATTTCTTTTTTATCGTTAGCTTTCAAACCAATTAATTGTTCCTCAAAACCAGGAATGAATGTTTTACTACCAATTTCTAGTGGATAATTTTCTCCTTTTCCCCCATCAAAAGCTTTTCCATCTTTAAATCCTTCAAAGTCAATAACAACAGTATCCCCTTCTGCTATTTTATCATTTTTCAATACAATTTCAGCATACTTTTCTTTTAAATGTTCAATTTCTTTTTTTACTTCAGTATCAGTAATTTCTAATTTGGGTTTTTCTACTTTAAGTTTTTTATATTTTTTAATCTTTACTTCTGGTTTAGTTATAACAGTAAACATAAATTCGACACTATCTTTATCAATATTCTTAATATCAACATTTGGTTGCGCAACTGGTGTTAAACCACTATTTTTAATAGTTTCTTGAAAAATCTCTGGTAAAATAATATCAACCGCATCCATATAAAGTGATTCAATACCATATTTCTTTTCATAAACATCACGTGGTACTTTCCCTTTACGAAATCCATCCATTTTTACTTCTTTGACATTTTTATCAAATGATTGCTTTAATGCTGCATGCCATTTTTCCTTTTCCACTTTTGCTATTAATTCGTGTTTGTTATCCATTTTTTCCTCCTTAAACATTTAATTATTATACCGTGAATCATTAAATAATGCAACGAAAACACAAAATAAAACGCCAAATGGCGTTATTATTTAATTTCTAAGATTTTTACATCATAGGTTCCGTTAGGACTTTCAACTGTTACTATATCACCTTTTTTATGACCAATTATTGCTTTAGCAATTGGGGATTCATTAGAAATTTTATTTTGTGATGGATTAGCTTCACAACTACCCACTATTTTGTATTCTTCTATTTCATCATCGCCACTATACTCAATTGTAACAGTAGTACCAATCTTTACTTTATTAGATTTTTGATTTTTAATGATTATAGCATTCTCAATAATATCTTCTAATTCTTGAATTCTTAGTTCTAAAATCGCTTGTTCTTCACGCGCAACGTGATAATCAGCATTTTCACTAAGATCACCCAAAGCCCTAGCTTCTTTAATAGCAGTAATAACTTCAGGACGCTTTTCTGCTTTTAAATAATTTAATTCATCTTTTATTTCTCTTAACCCTTCTTCAGTTAAGTAAATTTCTTTGTTTTTTTGTTCTGACATAAATATCGCCTCTCTCAATTTAATTTATAAAAGGATACTATAAATAATCAGGAATGTCAAATCTTAATTTTACCCTCATTAAATCATCCTTATTTACCTTATGCGGTAAAGGAATACGCACTATTTGATGGGGGTGTCTAGCCACTTCAATTAATTCTCCATTTTCTTCTTTTAAACTATTAATTATAAATAGAACAGGAGGTTGTTGGGGCCCAAAAATTTCAACTTCATCACCAATTTTAAAAAAATTTCGTTGTTCAATGATAACTTCTTTTTTCTTTTCGTCATATTCCAGAACAATACCTAAAAAATCTTGATTAGATGGTTCTTCACAATCTAAATAGTATTGTTCATCAACTCCTGGTTTTTTGTTAAAATATTGCGGGACCACATCCCGATTAGCACATCGGTATAATTCCCTTTCGTAAGTAATATTATATTCATATGCTTCAGGATTATCACAATATTGATCAATTGCTTTACGATAAATATTAATAACTGAAGCAATATAATAAATTGAGCGCATTCTTCCTTCTACTTTAAAAGAAACAACTCCCATATCAATTAAATTATGAATATATTTTAACAA
>JAQUEG010000059.1 GCA_028685275.1 Bacilli bacterium | reverse complement strand
AACAAATAATCAATCCGCTGAATGTTGTTGTTGTTCCCGTTGCCATCGCCCTGATCCGAAAATACGTTGTCGGCCCCGTGGTTGATCATCGGACTGCGCAACGACTCTTCCATCGTCGCCGCATAGCTGGACTTCAGGAAGATGTTCGTACCGGAAACGGACGCCTGTTCGTAGAGCACGATGTGGTGCGCCCCTGTAACCGCCGCCCTCGACGACCGGGCGATGTTGATCTGGCCAGCCAAGGCAATGCTGTCTAATGTGCGCCCACCAACCTTCACTTGTGCGAGATACATGTGGTTCGACGGCCCCTCATTGAAACGGATGTTATAGACCGTCCCCGTAGGAAAACCAGAGCTGCCCCCGCCCCGTGTCGAATAGTTGTCATTGGTGTTGACTACCGTCTGGTAGTTAACCGTGATGCCCGTGATCGGCTGCACCTGCGCCTGTGCACCCACGACTCCCAGCCAGCAGAGCCCCGGCACAACTAGGCCGACGCACAAACAGCGCCGACGAAGGCGGCGCAGTAAGCAACCGCAAGTCGCAGGCACCGATCGGCCGCAACTCCGAGAATGGATTGAGCGTGGATTTTTCATCGCACAAATAATGGTGGGAAGTTCGCTGTCCAGCTACTAGCCCCCTATTGATATAGGAGATTATCGAATATTCTCCTTCTTTAGCGCAACCCTTATACGGTAATATTATGGTTAATTTCATGTTCGTTTTTGATTAGGATCGAACCGCTGTTTTGCCCAGCTTCACTCGCCCCCAGCCCCCCACAAGTTCGCCCCGTGGTTCCATCGGACCTCGGATATCCGACCTCGGACCTCGCCCCCCCCTATCCCCGCCTCCGGCCCCGATCCCCTTGCCGAGGCGTGCAGACGCCGCTGCTCCAAAGCGCTCGGGCTGCCCCTCGCTCACGCGCCTTTCGACACTCCGCAGAATGGTCTCTGAATCCCCGGAGCCGCTTGCAAAAGTCCGACGGACGACACAGCGCGGCATAGCCGCACCCAAAAATATGAATCTGAACTCAAGAACTCATGAAAGAATAACGGTGAAGATAAACTACGAAAAGGAGACGGCTTTCCTGTAGGTGCGCCCGCTGGGCGCGCCGAGCAGAAGAAGCCGTGCAACAGAACTGGAAGATGCGCGGACCGGGAGGTCCACGCTACGAGAGCCACGTTTTCCCCCTTTGTCCTTCATCATTTTCAATCCTGTAACATCCTGTTAAAAAGTGAGTTATGGAGATGGTAACATGAGATACGTGTTAGAAAAACACGGTTTTGAGGGATTGTAGTACAGATGGGAACAGAGACCGGGAAACGCATGGTTTTTTTCTGTAGGTGCGCCTGCTGGGCGCGCCAAATCAAGAAAGAATATACAGCCGCCGCGCTCAGCGAGCGCAGCTACAGGCCGGAAGGGTGGTGGAAATAGGGATTTCTGGAGAGACGGCCTGTCCGCTGTGGCGGAGCCTCCATGCCGTCCGGAATAAGGAGCGCGAAATCCTTAGCTGGCTGTTGCTTTTCCCTGTCCCATTTTCTCCCTTTGCTCTTTCCTGAGTTCCAGATTCACTTTGACAGGATGACCGGATTTCTCGGGATTAAGAGAGGGGCGGGCGATGGGGAATAAAGCACTCAAGTTAGCGGCTGAATTCGGGGGGTAAAACCGACTCGTCAATTTTTGAACGGAACACAAAATGGAGGAGTCGATTATGAAAACAGCCAACAGCGAGGGATAATGACCGACTCCGTGCTTTGCCTTGATTCCAAATCTGCTCTTTGTCATACCGCTTCCAATCCTTCACGCTTCCACCTGATCCAGCTCACTGCAGGCTTGACTGTGCCTCATCATTCTCTACTCTTTTTGTAGTGAAACCCATGCAGATACACGACCAGCCGTCGGCTCAATGAAACTGTAAAACCCAAGGAGAATTATGAAAGGCAGTGATACCGCCCTGATTGGATGTGCCTGGTATTCCCGTAATCAATGGGCGCTGCTAAAGGCCAGCTCGGTTGACTCAGAACATCTTAAATCAACTTATGACGAATGGCTGCGGTATGCTGCGGAATCATTCGAGAAACTCAAGCAAGAGGGTTGCAACGTCTGCAAAGTAGAAATCGACGTTGAGGATTTAATCGAATGGTGCCGATCTAAAATGGTTCCGTTGGATGGTGCTGCCCGTTCTCAATACGCTGCGGAAATGGCCAGGATTCAAGATACAGAATAAGACCGTTTTATATGCAAGTGAGCGCCCCGCGCTATTTCGCCGCTCTTGATTGGATGGCCGCCGGCATCGCCGTTCTTTTGGCCATGCTTGTGTATGTCATCACCCTGGCACCCACGGTCACACTCGAGTATTCCGGGGCGCTGGTTGTCGCCGCTGAGCATCTCGGTGTCGCGCGACCGCCGGGCTATCCCGTCTGGACCTTGTTGGCCAAGGGTTTTATCTGCCTGTTCCCATTCGCGGAATATCAGGGCCATCCCAATCCCGCATGGGCGGTAAATTTGATGTCGGCCGCTTTCGGGGCCCTTGCTTGCGGCCTGCTGGCTTTGCTGACGTGCCGCCTGTCTCGTGAAAACGTTCCCGGCCATTTCCGCTATATCAACGCGCTTTGCGCCACCACCGGAATCACAGCCGCACTGCTGTTTGCATTTTCACCGGCCATGTGGTCGCAGTCGGTCATTGCCGAGACCCATACGCTGACCAATGTCTATTTTCTCGGCCTGCTGGCGCTCTCGCTGCGCTGGATGTCCCTCCGCGACAACAAAACCCCCTATCTGCTGGCGTTTCTGGCGGGTCTCGGACTGGCCATCTCGCCGATGCTGATTCTCTTTCTGCCCATCATTCTGGTCACGGCCTCCTTTGTTTCCAAAATAGATTTTGCCCGCATGACCTCCGCTGCGCTTCTCTTTTGTGGCTTTCTTTTCTCAGAATTAATCTGGGGGCCGGTTCGGGCGGGTTTCGCCAATGGGGTGCTGGCAATCGCTATTTTGGTCGCTACACTGTTGCTGGCCTTGCTTCTCGTTGCGTTCCGCCCGTTGCGACCGGTCGGCCTCCTCCTCCTGCTGCTGCTTGCCGGATTGATTCCCTACATCTATTTGCCTCTGGCTTCCGACCACAACCCGCCGATGAATATGGGATATGCCCGCACCTGGGAAGGGTTTTGGCACGTCATCATGCGCGGCCAGTACGAAGCATTGGCTCCGTTGAATCCGTTTGCGGAGCCGATGGCATTCTTTCGCGACTTGGCGTGGTATTTCCGTTTAACCGCCGCCCAATTCACCGCCCCGATCGTTGCGCTCGCGCTTGTTCCCGCCCTGGCCCTGCCCTGGATGACCCGCAAAGCCCAGCCGGCCCTTATCCTCGTTTTCGCCGCCTTGGGTATTTTCGCCGTTGTCGTTCTGATCGGAGCCAATCCTCAACCGGATGTCCAGAACACGGTCATCGGACGCGTTATATTTATTCCCTCGTTCGCCCTGCTGGCCCTGCTCGCCGGCCTGGGCTTTAACTATTTGTTGATCATGGGCACAACGCGTTGGGCAAAATAATCATGGCCGTGACGCGTCCCGCTTGCCTACTACAAGGGAGGACTTTTGCTTATGACGTCTGCCGCAGAAGGATCCTTCAGAGGAAGGCCTCAACGAGCATGGGTACCACTGCGTACGAGCATTTCAATGGACCTGTCCCTTGCTCCTTGCTACTTTATACGCAACACGTTTTTAAATACTTTGGACCCACACAATTGCAGCCATTAAGTACAAGGATAATTTTCATGAAAACACGACAACACTATAGCCCACTTGGACAAGCTATTATCGGCGGGGTGATGACCGGAATGCTATTCTTCTGCTTACCAGATGCACATTCCCTGCAGTCCACGACTGAGGATCCGGTATTAATCAATCGGCTAGTAAAAAGAATCTCACAGAGTCAGATTAAAGCTATTATGGAGAGTGAAGGCTACTCCGTCAGTATCGACGACAACGATATCTTGGTTTGGCGACTCGAAGGTTATCGCACCATACTTCTCGTATCCGACGATGAAGAATCGCTGCAGTTTCATGCATCCTTTGGCGGCGTGAATGCGACCTTCGAGACGGTCAATGACTGGAACTGGACGAAGAGATTTTCTCGCACCTATCTGGATAAGGACGGCGACCCGCATCTGGAACTCGACCTGGATTTGGCTGGCGGCATCACACAAGATCGACTTGTGGACTTCTTGAAGACGTGTCGCGTTTCGTTTGTTGCATGGCTTGCTGAGGTTGTAGAGTAGGAGTACCGATCCAGACCTGGCCCATAATGATGGCGACATAAAAGAATAATCACACACCATGGGTTCAATACTGCCAGGTAGCAGAAACAGCTACAGGACGACTCCTGGAGCTTTTAAATGGATTATTGTGATCGTCATCCTTGGCACTATCGGCCTGTTTTTTGCATTCCGACAGGGCTTGAAGGATGTAGATAAAATATATTTGGACGCGGGATTTCCCGAAAACTCTAGATTTATCAAGAAGTAGCAGTCCATTAGAACCCTAGTTCTAACCATGGAGCGGGGCAGTTTTGGTCATTGTGTGTGTCAAGATGGGCACTGTGGTTCACGAGATCCAGGCCAATATAGGATGGTGATTCGGAAACTTCATGTCATGGCGGTGATGTTTGAATTTTGCTTGTACATTGTCCGCACGGGCAAACGACCCACCTGAGTGCACGGCTTGTATTACTGTTTCAGATTCAGACTTCAATACAGTTAACACAACGGCCACCACTTGAATCCAACTGAATTACCTCCAGGCTCTGGATCATTATACGCCACGATATCGAATAGCTAGACATCGCGCAATCATCTGCCCCCCCCTTGTGAATATTGGCAAACCAGATTCATCCAAACAAATGGCACCTGTGGCATCGCC
>JAQUEG010000058.1 GCA_028685275.1 Bacilli bacterium | reverse complement strand
AAAACAAAAATGATGTTATTAAATAAGAAAAGATGCAATATATAATAAATATAACTTAATAAAATATTTCCCGGGAAATATTTTTTAATTAAAGAAAGATTAAAAATATATAGTAATAGTATATTAATTATAATTATTTCCCAGGAAATAATTCAAAGGAAAAAGCGTAATGTTTCACGTGGAACATATAGATTAATAATTTAGTTTCCTTTTAAAAATATTGCGTAAGGTATGTTTATAAAACAAAAATGATGTTATTAAATAAGAAAAGATGCAATATATAATAAATATAACTTAATAAAATATTTCCCGGGAAATATTTTTTAATTAAAGAAAGATTAAAAATATATAGTAATAGTATATTAACTATAATTATTTCCCGGGAAATAATTCAAAGGAAAAAAACATAATGTTTCACGTGGAACATATAGATTAATAATTTAGTTTCCTTTTAAAAATATTGCGTAAGGTATGTTTATAAAACAAAAATGATGTTATTAAATAAGAAAAGATGCAATATATAATAAATACAATTTGATAAAATATTTCCTGGGAAATATTTTTCGATTATAATTTAAAAAAACACTTGCATTTTAAGTATAATTAGTTTATATTTATGATGGTGTAACAAGAAAGTTGGAATTAGGTCAGGCCTGGAAAGGAGCAGCCTTAACAATTTATTCTTGTGTACACCATTTTTTTATAAAAAAAATATATATTTGGAGGCGCTATGGAAAAAAAGTTTATGAAGGAAGCAATGAAACAAGCGATAAAAGCATGTAATAGAGGAGAAATTCCTGTTGGAGCGGTGATTGTTAAAGATGGCAAAGTGATCGCTAGAGGGTATAATAAAAAAGAAAAAACAAAAGATGTAACAAAGCATGCTGAAATAATAGCCATTCAAAAAGCATGTAAAAAAAACAATGATTGGCGTTTAAGTGGTTGTTCGCTATATGTTACTTTAGAACCTTGTTTAATGTGTATGGGTGCATTATTAGAAGCAAGAATTGATAAATTAGTATTTGGTGCCGTGAGTGAAAATAAAAATTCTGAAAAAGCAAACAATAAATCGCTAGAAATAATAGGAGGCGTACTTGAAAAAGAAAATTCTGAAATTTTAAAAAAGTTTTTTCAAAAAAAACGATAAATAAGTTCCTAATCAACTACTAGTAATGTTATAATGGTAAATAACAAAAGAGGTGATTCATAATGTATAAAGCATTATATAGAAAGTATCGGCCTGTATCTTTTTCTGATATTGTAGGGCAAGACGTAATAATAAAAACAATTCAAAACAGTATCAGATATAACAAATTGGCTCATGCTTATTTATTTTGTGGTACACGTGGGACGGGTAAAACCAGTGTTGCGAGATTATTTGCAAAAGCAATAAATTGTTTAGATATAAAAAAAAACGATGCCTGTAATAAATGTCAAAATTGTTTAGACGCAATAAATAATACCGCTACGGATATTATTGAAATTGATGCGGCTTCTAATAATGGAGTAAATGAAATTAGAGAGTTACGTAATAAAATTAATTTTGTGCCAACTTCTTTTAAATATAAAGTTTATATTATTGATGAAGTTCATATGCTTTCTATGGGTGCATTTAATGCTTTGTTAAAAACTTTAGAAGAACCGCCAGCACATATTATATTCATTTTAGCAACAACGGAACCACATAAATTACCTTTAACAATTATTTCTCGTTGCCAAAATTTTTATTTTAAAAAGATTACTGAAGATAAAATAATATTAAAATTAAATGAAATAATAAAAAAAGAAAAAATTAGTATTGAAGAGGATGTAATTAAACAAATAGCGCATTCCGTAGATGGTGGTTTAAGAGATGCAATTAGTATATTAGAGCAATTAAATTTATTATCAGAAGAAAAAATTAAATTAGAACATTTATATCTTATAACTGCGAGTGTCCCTAAAAAAAATATTTGTGAAATACTACTTTATTTATACACGGGGCAACTTAAAGAATTGTTTAATGAAATAAATAATCTTTATTATCAAGGTAAAGATTTTGTATGTATAACAGAAGAAATTATTATTATCTTAAAGGGATATTTACTATATACTAAAAACATTGAAATTGACGAAAGCGGGCAAGATATAATTAAAATGTATAATGAATTTAAAAAATATCTAAATAGTGAAAAGGTATATAAAATAATTTATGATTTAAATAATAATTTAATCATGATGCGAAATTCAACGCAACCTAAAATTATATTTGAATTATTATTATTAAAAAATATCGAGACAGAAGATAAAAAAGAAGATTTGGAAATAATAAAACGAACAAAAAATGAACCAACAAAAAAAAGAACACAAAAAACAACACAAAAAACAAACATTAATGAACAAAAGAAGATAATTTTAAATAATACTTTAGCATTAGCAGAAAAAAAACATTTAAAAGAAATAACTGAAAAGTGGGAGCAATTAAAAACATATTTATTAAATAAGGATTATAAAAAAACAGCAATGATGTTATTAGATGCTAAAGTTGTAGCAGCTTCAATTGATCATTTGGTGTTGACTTATAAATATGCAGGGATGGTAACCAAGTTTGACGATGAAATTGAAGATAATACTAATTTAATTAATAAGATTATTGGCAGAAAATATGTATTAGTAAGTTTTGAAGAGGAAGAATGGTTACAGTTAAGGGAATATTACGTTGATTTAAAAAAACGCAATAAGAAAATAGAATTAATGCCAGAAGAACATATTAAAAAAACTCAAAAGAAAACGGCTAAAATAAGCGAAGAAGCACAAAAAGCTTTAGATATTCTTGGTGACGAGTTAATAGAAATGAAAGGGTGATAAAATGAATATACAAGCAATGATGAAACAAGCTAAAAAACTACAACAAGAAATAACTGAAACAAAAAAGGAACTTGAATGTAAAATATTTCCCGGGAAATATTCTTATGTTGAAGTTCAAGTTAATGGTAAAAGAGAAGTGATGAAATTAAAAATTGATCCGCAATTTGAATTTGATAGCAGTAATATTGAAATATTAGAAGATATGATTATTTTAGCTGTAAATGACGCCTTGAAAAAAGTGGAACAAGAGTATAATGAAAAATTAGGAAAATTCGGTTCAGATTTAACGGGGATGATGTAGAATGGGGTATCCAAAAACATTAAAAGAAATGATCGATAATTTTAAATTATTGCCAGGAATCGGTGAAAAAACAGCGGAACGCTTAGCATTTGCGATGCTTGAATTTGAATCGGAGAGACTGAATAATTTTGCTAAAACAATAACAAATTTAAGTAGTAATATTAAAAAATGCTCAATTTGCAATCATTTAACCGAAAATGATATTTGTGATATATGCATGGATAAAAAAAGGGATAATTCAATTATATGTGTAGTTGAAGATCCTAAAAGTGTAATTTTATTTGAAAAAAACCACCTTTTTAATGGAAAATATCATGTGTTGAATGGCTTAATTTCGCCTCTTAATAAAGTTAATCCCGAAGATATAAATCTTAATTCGTTATTGAAGCGTGTGAAAGATGGTTCAGCAAAAGAAGTAATTATTGCTATAAAACCAACTTTAGAAGGAGAAGCGACTTCTTTATATATATTAAAATTATTAAAAAAAGAAGATATTACAGTTTCTAAAATTGCATGTGGTATACCAGTTGGAGCAGATATTGATTATTTAGATGCAATGACTTTGGAAACAGCTTTTTTTAATCGTAGGAAAATTTCATAAATTGGTGTTTATCTCATAATATTTAATGAGGTGGACAAATATATGATCAAGAAAATTTTTAAAATCATTAAAAAAGTAGTTATCGCAGGTTTTTTGTTATATGCTTATAATATGATTATGGCACCATTAAATTTGTTGATTCCAATTAATATTTTTACAGTTATAATAACTGCGATATTCGGTATATTAGCTATTCCTTTTTTAGTTATCATATTATTATTTATTTTTTAAAAAGGAGTTGATTATAGTGCTTGATGATTTCAGTACTGGACAACCTATTTCATATAGATTAATGAAGAACATAATAAATAGTAAGCAATTTAATCATGCTTATTTAATTCAAACTAATAATTATTATAAAGCGGAACAATTAGCATTAGCATTTGCGAAAGCATTAATTTGTCTACAAGGTTATACAAATAATCATGAATGTAATAATTGTTGTTTTTGCGAACGTATTGATAATAATAATTTTCCTGAATTAAAAATTATAAGACCAGAAGAATTATGGATTAAAAAAGAAGAAATAATCGAATTACAAAATGCGTATTCATTAAAACCACTAGAAGGAAACAAAAGGGTTTATATAATATATGAGCCAGAAAAATTAAATCATCAATCAGCTAATAGTTTATTAAAATTTTTAGAAGAACCTCAATCTAATATTATTGCTATATTAGTAACTAATAATGTTCAAAAAATAATAAAAACAATTGTTTCACGTTGTCAAATAATTAATTTAATTAGTAATAAGTTAGCTGACTATGAAAAATTATTTACTGATATAAATGATTTTTCGTTTCTTAAATTAGGATTATTAACACATCAAAATGAAAAAGAATTACAAAAATATTTAGAAGACAAAGAAAATATAAATAAAATAAAATCAGTAATTGAATTTATTTCTAAATTAGAAAAAGAATATAATGATATTTTATTAGATATAAATAATTTGTGGCATTCATATATTAAAGAAAAAAAAGATTTTATTTTTGCTTTTAATGTTATAATATTTTTTTATAAAGATGTTATAAATTATTTAAATTTTAATAAAATAGAAATATTTGATGAATATCAAATGATAATTAAAAAAATCGCAGCCAATAATGACAATACGACACTTTCGCGGAAATTGAATAAAGTGATATCTTTAAAAGAAACAATAACGAGTAATGTTAATTTAAATTTATTGTTAGATAAATTAGTAATAAGTTTAGGTGGTGTATAAATATGATTGATGTAGTAGGAGTAACATTTAAAGATAATGGAAAAATATATTATTTTTTACCA
>JAQUEG010000057.1 GCA_028685275.1 Bacilli bacterium | reverse complement strand
TCATTAGTTATATCGGTATCATTAACAAGAATTTGCCACTTAGAAAATAACACTTCAATATTACTAGTTGCATCAGCTACATAACGGGAATAAGTAGTGCTCATTAAACAAAGACATACTGATAATGAAATAAGCACTATTATAAATCTTGCCTTTCTGAGCATACTTTCACCCCTTTCCCCTTCTAAATTAATTATAATTTGGATTAATTTGTTTTACAATTATTTTTACAATTTTCTTTGTAAAGTATGTAAAATAAATATGTAAATAATAATTATTATAGTAATATATAAATACGACTAAACTAGTACGTTTCTATGAAGGCGTTGATGGGATTAAAACAGGTTTTACTGATGAAGCAGGATATTGTCTAACTGCTACTGCTAAGCGCAATAATATGCGTTTAATTGCTGTTGTCTTTGGTGTAGAAGATGATACTATTCGTAATCAGGAAATAAGTAAAATGTTAGATTATGGTTTTAATGTTTATGAAACTGAAAAATTACTATCTAATAATCGTGTAATTGGTAAAATTGAAGTAATTAAAGGTAAATTAAAATATGTTAATATTGTTCCCCTTAATGATTTAAATTTACTTTATAAAAAAGGTGAACAACGTAAGAATGTTACTTATGAAGTGCAAATCAATAATTATAATGCACCTTTAACAAAGGGAGAAGCAATTGGGGAAATAAAAGTATTAGAAAATAATAAAGAAATAAACAAAGTAGAAGTTACGGTTGAAAAAGATGTTGCCAAAGCCAATATTATTGAACTATATATTCGTTATTTAACTGATATAATAAGAGGCGATATGAATATTAAAACAAATAAAAAGCTGTCAATGTGACAGTTTTTTAAATCCGAATTTTCACTTTTTAGTGAGGGAAAAAATTATTATATTTATTTTAGTCTTCGCGATCAAATATATCAAATAATAAGCCAATATTGATTATTCCAGCTAATCCTACAAGTGCATATACTAAACGAGTCCCAGTTGTATCATTACCAAATAAAGTGGTAACTAGGTTAAAATCAAATAAACCAACTAATCCCCAGTTAATAGCACCAATAATTGTTAGAACTAATGAAATGCTTTGTAATGTTTTCATGTTCTCCTCCTTCAAATATATTCTATTATTTATAATAAGCAAAAAAAATAAAAATATTCATGAATAATTAAGTTTTCATTCCATATAATTAAATGAAATATAAAGTTATGGGGTGAAAGGATGAAAAAATTAATATTTTGGGGATTAATTATAACGTTATTATTATTAACAGGTTGTGGTAAATATGATGATAAAGATATTGTTAAAGATTTAACTAAAAAAATTGAGAATAGTAAAGGTTATTATATTGAAGGAAAAATGGAAATAATAAATAATGAAGATATATATAAATATGATGTAAAAGTATCTTATCAAGAACCAGAACTCTTTCGTGTTAGTTTAAGAAATAAGGCTAATGAACATGAACAAATAATTATAAAAAATGAAGAAGGAGTATATGTTTTAACACCATCATTAAATAAAAGTTTTAAATTTCAAAGTGAATGGCCATATAATAATTCCCAAGTTTACTTATTACAAGCTTTATTAAAAGATTTAAAAAATGATAATCAAAAAATATTTGAGGAAACTGAAAATTACTATGTTTTTACTACTAAGGTAAATTATCCTAATAATCGAAGATTAACTAAGCAAATTATGTATATTGATAAAGACTTAAATTTTAAAGAAATACATGTTTTAGATGATCAAAATAATATTGAAATAAAAATGATAATTGATAAAATGGATATGAAAGCAACATTTAAAAGCAATTACTTCGCTTTAAGTGAAAATATGACAACCGCTATAGTAGAAGATAAAGTAAAACCAGTATCAGAAATTGATAATATTGTTTATCCAATGTATATTCCTGATAATACTAATTTAACGGCACAAGATTTTGTTGATAAAACAGAAGGGGAACGCGTAATCTTAACGTTTGAAGGTGAGAAACCATTTGTGTTAGTAGAAGAAACAATATCGAAAGAAGCAGAGTGGATAACAGTACCAACATATGGAGATCCAGCATTAATTATTGATACAATTGGTTATATTAATGATAATTCAGTATCATGGATTAGTAATTATATGGAATACTATATAGCATCAGACACTTTAACAAAACCTGAATTATACGAGGTCGCTAGATCGATTAATTCTTTACCAGTATTTAAATAAAAATATCATCCTTCGGGGTGATTTTTTTATATCTTTTTGCATTTATAAAAATGATATGCTAAAATATATTTGGGTGATATAAAATGGCAAAAAAGAAGTTAAAAAAGAAACCAAAATCAGATGAAATTGAAGCAATTGAACAACATGATAATATGTTTAAATTATTAGGAATTGTAATTGTTATTTTTTTAGTTTTTTATATTATAACTATTTATGTAACTGATCAAAAAAAGGAAATAGAAAATAATCCAATTGTAGAAATTCAATATGATGAAATTTTAGCAGGTAAAACTTTTAAGATGCCACCTAGTGAATATTATGTTTTATTTTTTGATCGTGAAGATCCTAATGCTAGTGTTTATTCATATTTAAGGGAAACTTATTTAGAAAAAACAGAAGCAATTCCAATTTATGTTGTTGATTTGAAACGTGGTTTTAATGCATCATATGTAGCAGATAATAGTAATAAAAAAGTAAACAGAAGTGCTGATTTAAAAATTAATGGACCTACTCTTATAAAAATAAAACAAGGAAAAAATGTTCTTTATAAAGAAGGTTTAGAAGAAATTAAAGAAACTTTAAAATAACAATTATATTGTTGATAATCATAGGATAACAAAAAAATAAAGTAATTACTTTGTTTTTTTGTTGCTCTTAAAACAAAAAATGACAAAATATTTTTATTTTTACTGTTAAAATATAAAATATAATGTATAATGATAATATAACTCATATATTCATTATTGGTAACAAAGAATAGGTGAGATAATGGCTAAAAAAAGGTTAAAGATAAAAAAAAGAAATATTATTATAATTATTATATTAATTGTTATTGCAGTTTTATATTATTTCATTAATAATAATCAAAATCATAATACAACTAGTTATGTTAAAGGCAATACTAAAGTAATTAATTTATATAATGAAGATTTAATTGAAAAAGAATCTATTAAAAGAGGGACCGAAGTTATTGTAATAAATAAAACAATAACTAATAAGAATGATAAATATCATCAAATTAAATATAATAATCAAACTTATTATATAAAGATGACTAATTTAACTAAAGATAAAAAAGATCTTATTACTGAAGAAAAAATTTATGTAAGAACGCCTGCTACTATTTATGAAGATATTAATAAAGGTAGTATCAAAGGGTTAGCAGATAAAGGAAAAGAACTAGCAGTTCTTAATTATGATAAAATAAATGAAGATGGTAGTGTTAATATCTATCAAATTAAAGATAATGATCAAACTGGTTATATATATGGCAAGTATACAGTTTTAACCAAAGAAGAAGCTTTAGAGCATTATGAACCAGATAAATATTATAACGTTCATAATGAACGGGGTGATCGTTTTGGTGGTGGTCATGCTGGTAATTTAGATTATTATCCAGTTATTAAACCTACTTTTAAAGATAATATAATGCCAGATAAAGTTTATGCTTTATACTTAAATAGTAGTCGTTCAATATTAGAAAAAGTTGATAATTATATTGAATTTGCTAAAACAACTAAAATTAATGCTTTTGTTGTTGATATAAAAGATAATCAATCACCTGGTTATAAATCAAAAGTTTTTGAAAAATATTCACCAACTAATTATAAATACGCTAATAACAGTTTTGAATCATATAAAAATGTTATTAATAAATTAAAAACAGCTGGTTTTTATGTTATTGGGCGAATAACTGTTTTTAAAGATAAATATTATGTAATGGATAATCCTGATGTTGCTATTATTGATAACAGAACAAATGAACCATTTTTACATGCTGATACTTATTGGCCTAGTCCTTATCAACGTAAAGTATGGGAATTTAATATTGAACTAGCAAAAGAAGCAGTAAAAGAAATGGGCTTTAATGAAATTCAATTTGATTATGTTCGTTTTCCGGATCGAACTATTAGTTATGAAGAACAAGGACATTTATCATTTAAAAATGATTATAATGAAGACAAAGCCCAAGCAATTCAAAGATTTTTTATGTATGCTGGTGATGAATTGCATCAATTAAATGTTTATGTAGCAGCTGATGTTTTTGGAGAAACAGCTTATAATTATGTTACTGCTTATGGTCAATATTGGCCATCAATATCTAATGTTGTTGATGTAATTAGTGGGATGCCTTATCCTGATCATTTTAATAAATATGAATTTGGTTTTAAAGAACCAGTATGGACTGTTCCCTATGAATTATTAAAATATTGGGGCGAAAATTATGTGATTAAAAGGCAATCAGAAATACCAACCCCTGCTATTATGCGAACTTGGATTCAAGCAGCGGATGTTCCTAGCTATAAACATCCAGGTGGATATAGTTATGGTGAAGAACAAATTGAAGCACAAATAAAAGGATTATTTGATGCAGGGTTAAATAAAGGTTATATGACATGGTTATCACATTCAAAATTAGAACGTTACCAAAGTTATCAAAATGTATATAGTAAGGAGTATTAAAAAGATGGAAAAAATAGTTAATATTAATGGTAAGGATTATGTGTTAGAAAAAAATGAGAATGAGGGTTTTAATCAAGAAGAAGTTAATAATAAAATAACAGAATTTTATGATGTTTATGATTATATAGTTGGTGACTGGGCTTATGGTAAATTACGACTGAAGGGATTTTATACTGAAAATAACAAAAAAGCACGAGATTATAACAGTATTAAATACCTTGAAAAATATCTTAATGAATATTGTGCATATGGTTGTAAATATTTTATTTTAAAAAGGGTGTACAAAAAGTAAAAAATTATGTTATAATAAATTAAGAGAAAAAATAGAAAGAAGAAGAGGTGGAAAAAATGGATCAAAATATGGGTGCAGAACAAAAGAAAACAATTGTAGTATTGGATCAAAACGGGCAAGAAAAAGAAGCAGAAGTTTTGGCTAATTTTAAATTACCTAATTATGGTAAAGAATATATTTTATATACTTTTAATGAAAAAGATGATAATGATATGGTTACATTACATGCTTCGATTGTGGTAGAAAGAGAT
>JAQUEG010000056.1 GCA_028685275.1 Bacilli bacterium | reverse complement strand
GAAAAGACTATGCATTCGGTTCGCCCGATGTTGTTGAAAGATATGCACAACCAGCTGACCTGGGCTAAAGCATGGTCGGAAGAAATTGGTGCACCTCTGACCACCACTGAAGCCTGGGGTCCTTGGTGGCACATGGACCATAAAGATTTAAGCTGGGAGTGGCTGTACGACTGGTGTGAAGAAGGAATACGTTTGTCGTCGAGTTATTGTCTTTGGGGAACCACCCCTTGGAACTTCAGCCATCCGTATTGGAAAAATTGGGAAAATATTGAATGGTATAAAAAAGTAAACCGAAACTTCTTGGATAGTTAAAAATGTAAAAAATGAATGTTTATCAAAAATTTATTAGAGTTTTAATAACGTATATAGTTTTATCATGTATTATAACACATGAAGCTTATTCACAAAGAGAAGTTAATAATCAACTAGAGCCTAAGATTATTGTTAAGGATTTGCAGTTAAGTTCAAATTTAAGGCAATCGATTTGTCTAAATGGAATTTGGGATTTTAAGAGTAATGTAGATTCAGTTTGGCAAAAAATACCAGTTCCGGGTTCATATACTGGGATTAGAAAAACTTGGGGCAAAATGGTTTGGGATTGTTGGGATTATCCTGAACGTTGGCAGGACAGAGGAGCTCATTACAAAAAGGAATTTGAATTACCAAAAAGTATGGAAGGAAAAAATATCACTATTCGCTATGAAGGAATTGCCCATCATGCTAAATTATTTTTCAACGATAATTTTATAGGAGAATCATATGATGCTTACGTACCATTTGAATTTGATGTTACTAAATTTGTAAAAACAGGGAAAAACAAAATATCTATTGAAATTACTGATGAGCCAAGTCTTCTGTTCAGTGATTATAAAGAGCATCTTTATGGAATATGGCGTGATATATCGCTTAATGCTTACAATAATTTGTATGTAGGAGATGATGCCTTTGTTACAACTTCAGTTGATAAGAATATGATATCCATTGAAACCCCTATTATCAATAAAAATAATATTAAAAGGAAGGTTTTTATACGTCATTTTGTTTCCAACTTAGAGGAGAATATTGAGCTTGCTTTTGACGGGGGTTGGCATACTGTTAGTAAGGATGACACCCTTTGTATAAAAACAAATACAGAATGGGAAAATGCTAGATTGTGGTTCCCACATGATCCTTATTTGTATCATATTCACACCATTATCTATGATGAGAAAATGAAAGAGCTTGATCATCATAAAATCAGATTTGGTTTTAGAGAAATCTCATGGGATGGACCTCATTTGTATATAAACGGACGGGAACTTTTTTTACATGGTCATGGTGGCCATTCACAGGGTGATTTACAAGGATCAAGAGAATATTACGAGGCATGGCTTGGAGGTTTGAAAAAAATAGGGATTAATTTTATGCGACTGCATAACGATCCAAAACATGCTCAGCTTTACGAAGTGGCTGATGAAATCGGGATGATGCTTGAAGCAGAACCAGCATTCCACTTTCAAGTCCCTAAAGATACTCTTTTTGCTCTCGAACATATAAGCAAGTTGGTGAAATCTCAGCGTAATCATCCTTCTATTATTATGTGGAGTACTTCCAATGAATTACGTTGGAATGGGGGTGGAGAAAAAAAATACTTGATTGATCGAGTACAGTCTCTTGATGATTCTAGACCTGTTTTTGCTTCAGACTTCTCTTTAGAATCGCGTTATGGCGATTTAATAGCTCATCACTATAACCCTAAAACAGTATTCGAAGAATGGGAAAAATATGGACCCAGTAAACCAATGATTTGGGATGAATTAGGAAGCGTTTGGCAGCATGATCGTCCATTATCAAATGGAACTGCAGGCTTCGAAGTTTCATCGCAGGATTATGCAACTGGTTTGTGGCGTGATGGGTACGAACAAATGCTTGTTGATATTGAAGGTGCAATAGATGGGAAAATGATAAATGGTAAATTACATCGCCCAAGTGCTTTAGTACCTTGGGATTTTTCATATAATTTTTTCCGTTTCCATCCAGTTAATAAAAACCGGGTGCTAGAATTGGACTATCAAGACTTTAACTCTCCAGGTATTAAAATTGCCAAAATTAAACCTGCTGCTTCAACCATAAATATATGGGACCCAACACTTCTTGAAATGGAGCCTAATCCAGGATACTATTTATTTGCAAAACATTTACCTCAGGTTCGTTTTTTTGATACAGAAGAAATTGCTAGCGTTTTTAGTGGTGAAATAGTAAACTTGCGTTCAAAGTTATATTATGAAGACTTGAGACTTGTAGATTCGGTAGCATGTATTGTAGAAGGTTTGGATGGTATTGTGTATTCTAAAAATACTATTCCGTTAGATATAAAACCAGGGCAAATAAGAGACGGATTATCATTTGATTTCTTTATCCCGGAATTGTTAATTCCCACTTCGGTGAAATTAGTACGAGAGTTGCAGTATAAAAACCAACCAGGGTATCGGCATTCAATTGATGTTACAATTTTTCCAGCAATTGGAACTACTGAAATGAATTTTTTGGAATCATTTAAAATTGGAGTTTTTGACCATAAGAATATATTAATACCCATACTTAGAAAATTTGGAGTTAAATTTACAGAAATAAGTAATTGGGAAAAAATACAATATCCTAAAACAGGATTGCTGTTATCAACAACAAGGCCTGAGTTTTCTAAACAAGTTGAAAACTACCTTGAGGAAGGGGGAAGATGGGTTGTTTTTTCTGAAGAAACAGAAACAAATAATGAATTTGTCAAAATGAATTCGCTGGTTGAAACTTTTGATGGTAATACAGGACCTATTACGAGTGACTCTCCATTTTATTCAGCTAATACAGGATTTACATGGTTTGCTAATAAAGTTAGTAATAATGATAAAATCAGTATTACCGAAAATACATCAGTTAGTCAATATAATAAATTGACTTTTAATTCCTATTCTAAAAAACCGATGTTTGCATATACTGAATTCAAAATAAAGGATTCATTATCTTATCTTTCTAATCTTAATCTAGGAAAAATGAACCTAAGATATAGGAGTGAAATTACAGGAACTCTAACGGACAAATATATATCTATGCAAGTTTTGCTTAAAGATGCAAATAACCAATGGTTTATATCATGTATAGATGATAAAATTCAGTTAAAAGAAGAAAGTGGGGGTTTTGAAACACCCCAAGGGAATATTGATGTTAACCTCGTTGATATGAATTGGGAAGCAGTCAATATTGACGAGTTTTCCGAAATAGTAGAAAATTTAAACCTTAAAGTTCATCCAGATTTCTCGAAAGTATTTGGGGTTGGTATTTATTTATACCCAGAAGACTCTTCTGAATTTACATTAAGTATTCAACAAATTGTATGTAATGGATTTAATAATCCAAGTGCTAGAATCCCGTTAAATGGAGCTAAGCATAAACTGCTAAAAGATATTTCTCAGTCTCATTTAACTTTTTGGCGAAATGGTTCGAATCATTTACTTATCGAGCCACCCTATGGTCAATTTAACTGTCGCAATATCTTAACTGGTGATAAGGATGGGAATCATTCTAGCCTATTTGAAACCTTTATTGGAAAAGGACTTTGTGTTGCAAGCAGTTTAAATATTTTACAAAATATTGAAGAAGAGCCAGCTGCGTCTCAAATGCTCATAAATATTCTACACTATGTAACCCAAATAAAATCTACTCGAAAAACAGGTAAAACACTTTTGTGGACAAGGGAAAATACAAAAACTGTTTTTGATGAAATTAACCTCTTGACAACAGATGGTGTAAATTTATCTGATTGTAAAACACTTATTATTGATGCCCGTGATTCTATAACTATAAACAAGGTATTCAAACATATATATGATATTCGTGAATTCGTAAAAAATGGAGGAAAGGTTTGGATTCAACAAATTACAGAGTCAAGTCTTCCAGTATTTAGATATCTTGTTTCTGATAAACTGAAATTAACAGATCCTTTCCGTTTGCAGCGTACCCATTGTGTAAAGGCTGCAACAAGCTGGACTTTAAATCACACCCCTAAAACTCTTGTTGAATACTACGATGGTATTTTAATTCCACAACCTTTTGAACCAAATTTCGACCCTTTGTTAACAGGTATTACCAATCTTGATTTGAGTTGGGATAATAAAATGATGTTTAACAGGGGTGTAGAAATAGAGGGCATGGATCCTACTAATCCACTTCAGAAAGCTTCAATTCTTGTAAGCAATTGGGGTATTGATTGGGCTCAGCCCGATTTATTTGGTGAATATATACACGAGGCACGTGATTGGCAACGAGCAACTTGGTTTGTTAACCGTGATCCAGTGGTTTTAAAAGTCAAACATGGATTAGGAGACTTTTTAATCTGTCA
Source organism: Bacilli bacterium (assembly GCA_028685275.1). Taxonomy (GTDB): domain Bacteria; phylum Bacillota_I; class Bacilli_A; order RF39; family UBA660; genus SKGN01. The sequence goes on along the minus strand of JAQUEG010000056.1, from coordinate 908 downwards.
ATTGGATTTTTCAAAAGGAGGAGAAAAGGGGAAGAGGATTCTATCACAATTACTTAATGGATTGCATTGTTCTATTGGTGTACCAACGTCTTTCCCTGCTGAAAAACAAGTCTTTGATCTTTCTGAACGTATAGATCAAATTAATCGTTTTGAGAAAACAAATTTCTTGTTGGATCCAGTTCAGCGAGTTTACTACGGCGCTTCATCTGAACTCAACGGAACAATATTTCCTACTAGGAGTGTAAATAAAAGTAGTTTGCCAACTGTGTTAATATTAAGTGATAGTTTGATAGGAGGATGTTCGAAACATGTTCATGAAACACTTGCTTATCAGTATAACGTTGAATGGGAAAACCAATTAAATTATACATCAACCAAATTACTCGACAATTTGGATAAACTAATAGGCGATAAAGAATGGAATACAATTCAAATAAGTGTTGGAATGGAAGATATACGTTTAATTAATGGTCAAAACACAGTAAACATAGAAGATTTTAAACAAAATCTTTCAAAAATTATTTTACACTTAAAGGAAACTAAGGCTAAGCTTTATTGGACTACAATAGTACCAGCTCCTGAATTAAATGATAATTACAGAGATGAAGATGTATTACGTTATAATAAAGCGGCTTTGGAAATAATGAATGATAATGGTGTATATACAAATGATTTGTATGACTATACTATTAAACATTTTCCAAAGTTTATTGAAGGTGTTGAATTAGATTTTTCATCAGAAATGAAAATTAGCATTGGAAAACAAATTGCAGAAGGCATTAAACATTTTGGAGCTGCATTCTGATTTTTTACGAGTATGAAAAAAATAATGATAGTGGGACTCGTGGTGCTGTTCGGATTCGTGGGAAGCAGTTTGGCTGCCGATAAGTCCTGGATCACGCCGGATG
>JAQUEG010000055.1 GCA_028685275.1 Bacilli bacterium | reverse complement strand
AAAGATGTAGATTATAAAGTAAAATCTTTAAATAATATCTTTAATATTATTGATAAGACTACTGATGGTTTAGCATTACTAAGTGCTAAAATTATTGACTGGGTTAATAATTTTATCCTAAAATTTTTCAAAAAGAAATATAATAAAGAAAAGGAGGAAAAAAAAGAAGATGAGTAAAGAAAAGAAGAAAAAGAATCGCTTTTTGTTAGGAGCATTAGTAGGTGCAGGGTTAGGTGTTTTATTCGCACCAGCAAAAGGAAGTGAAACCAGAAAAGCTTTAAAGAAAAAAATTGATGAATTATTAGAGCAAGTAAAAAAAATTGATTTAGAAGAATTAAAAGTTCAATTTGATACTAAAATTGAAGAAATTCAAACTGAATTAGAAGCATTAGATAAAGAAAAAGTAATTAAAACAGCAAAACAAAAAGCAAATGAATTAAAAGTAAAAGGCGAAGAACTTTTAGATTTAGCAAAAGAAAAAGGGACACCAATTTTACAAGAAACTGCTAAAGATGTATTAGAAAAAGTAGTAGAAGCTTCACAAGAAGTAATAAAGAAGTTAGAAACAAAAAAAAGTTCCTAACTTTTTTTAATTAAAACGTATGATATTATAGAAATAATAGTAAAAAAATTGTAAATTAACCATAAATTATATATTAATAAGATTAATATTGTTGACTAACCTATATATCTATAATATACTAATTATATAATTATTTGATGAGGAAAAATAATAGTAGTTATCTTTTTATTAAAAATAGAGACTTAGTGGTTGGTGAAAACTAAGAAAGAAATGATAATGAAGTACATATTTGGAGTCAAATCGTTCACTGCGTTAAAGTTTGAGCGCATAACAATAGTTATGAACTAAGGTGGTACCGCGTATAAACGTCCTTAATCAGGATGTTTTTTTAATATAAAGGAGGAATAAAAATGAAGTTATATGAAGAATTACAATGGCGGGGTTTAATTGATAATATTAGTGATGATCAATTAATTGAGGAACTTAATGAAGGGAGTATAACTTTTTATATTGGGATTGATCCAAGTGCAGCTAGTTTACATATTGGTCATTTCTGCTCTCTTTTAACAGCAAGAAGATTAAAGGATGCTGGGCATAATCCCCTTTTAATTGCAGGGGGTGCAACTGGTTTAATTGGTGATCCAAAACCAAATGCCGAAAGACCAATGATTTCCATTGATACCATTAGAGAAAATATTGTTAGTGTTAAAGAACAAATGAAGAAGGTTGTTGATTGTGAAATTATTAACAACTATGATTGGCATAGTGAAACCAATATTATTAAATTTTTAAGAGATTATGGTAAACATTTTAATGTAAACTATATGTTAAGTAAGGAAACAGTAAAAAGAAGATTAGAAGTAGGGATTACTTTTACTGAGTTTTCTTATATGTTATTACAAGCAATTGATTTCTTAAATTTATATGAAAAATATAATTGTCGATTACAAATTGGTGGTCAAGATCAATGGGGTAATATTACTGCTGGTTTAGAACTAATTCGTAAAATACATACAGATGTAAAGGCGTATGCTTTAACGATGCCTTTAATTACTAAAGCAGATGGTACTAAATTTGGTAAAACGGAAACCGGAACTGTTTGGTTAGATTCTAATTTGACATCCCCTTATGAATTATATCAATTTTTTATTAATACCGAAGATGAAAAGGTAATTGAATACTTAAAGAAGTTTACTTTTTTAACCAAAGAAGAAATTGATAAATTAGAAATAGAACTAGAAACTAATCCAGAACTACGAAATGCCCAAAAAAAATTAGGGGAAGAAGTAGTGAAGATTATTCATGGTCAAGAAGCTTATGAACAGGCAATTAAAATTACTAATGCTTTATTTAGTGGTGATATATCCCAATTAACTGGCAAGGAAATAGAACAATCATTTAAAGATATGTCTATTTACGATTTAACTAATGCTTCTAATCTTGTTGATTTATTAGTAGAAGCAGAAATAGTTACTAGTAAAAGAGAAGCGAGAGAATTTATTACAAGTGGTGCAATATTTGTAAATGGTAATAAAGTTACTGATTTAAAATTTATAATTAATAAGGATATGGCAATTGATAGTAAATATATTATTATTAGAAAGGGAAAGAAAAAATATTATTTACTTAAATATTAAATAATATTTTTTTAGAATGAATATGAAAGTATTACTTTTTACTCATAAATCAGATATTGATGGTTTAGGGGCGGTGGTGTTATCTAAATTAGCATTTAATAATCTAACTTATGAACTTTGTGAAGTATATGAAATAGATGAACGATTTTCTAAATGTGATAAAGAAAATAAATTAAGTGTATATGATAAAATTTTTATTACTGATTTATGTCTAAATGATGATCTTATTTTAAAAATACACGCTAATGAACAATTACGTAATAAAGTATTAATTTTTGATCATCATCCTAAAAATAAAGATTATAATTATGATTGGGTTACAATTAAAGTAAAAAAAGAAAAAGGGAAATGTTGCGGTACTAGCTTATTTTATGAATATTTAGTTAATAATAAGTATTTAAGTTCTACTGCTAGTTTAAATACTTTTGTTGAATTAACAAGGCAATATGATACATGGGAATGGAAAGATAAATATAATAATGAATTAGCTAATTATTTAACAGTTCTTATGAATATATATCAATCAGAAATGTATATTAATGAAATGACTAATAAAGTAATAAATAATAATGAATTTTATTTTACTGATACTGAATTAAAATTAATAATGCTTGAAGTCCAAAAAGTTAATCTTTATGTAGAAAAAGCCATTGCTAATATGTGTATTTTTCCATTAGATGGTAATAAAGTAGGGATTGTTTTTGCTGAAAGTTATCGTAATGATATTGCGGAAGTATTAAGAAACCAAAATTATGATTTAGATTATGTTGCTATTATTAATTTTTATCGTAAAACTATATCATATCGTGCGATAAAAGAAGGTTTTAATGTAAAAGAAATAGCGATTAAAAATGGTGGTGGTGGTCATATTGCGGCTAGTAGTAATTATATACCATCTCATTATCAAGAAAAAGTAATAAAATTATTATTGGGTGATACTAAACAATAATTTATATGATATAATTAAAATAGGAGGAGAATGATATGGGTGAAGATTAATTTTAATTTATATGGAAAAGAAAAAGATTTAATTTTAAGAGTTACTAACTTAGTATTATTCTTATGGTTAATTGGCTCAATTACAATTTTTTATATTAATATGGTTGATTATTTTTATCAAAAATCAAAAATGAGTTATGAAGAATATGAAATAATTAATTGTTATTACATAGAAGAAGATAAAGGTTATCAAGATAATTGCGAAACTCAATATCAAAATTATTTAATTATGAATCGGGATAATAAATATAATCATCAAAAAACAATTCTAACATCATTTGGTAGTGTTATTATTGTTTCAACTGCTCTTTATTTCTTAAACAAAAAGAAAGGGGAGTCAAAATAATGAATTTATTTAGCAAAGATCGAGATATTATTCATCGTATTAATAATTTAGTTTTGATTGTTTGGCTTGTAATTGCTATTTTCTTTTTCTATAGTAGTTTTGTTGATTTATTTATTAAAATGCCAGTTCTTACATATGAGGAATTTGAAGTGTCCCATTGTAATGTAAAAGATCCAAAGGTGCCAACTAATAATGATAATTGTCAAGATAGTTATAAGAAATACAAACTATCAGAAAAAGATCAAGATTACTATGCTATTAGAACCTTAATTAATTCGGCTGGTAACATGGTTATTGTTGGTTTATCATTATTTTTATTAAATAAAAATAAGAAAAAAAGTGTAAAATGACACTTTTTTTTATCTACTATAGAATTCTACAATTAATGATTCATTTATATCGGCACTTAATTCATTGCGTTCTGGGTATCTTATGAAAACACCTTCCATTTTTTCAAGATCAAATGATACATAGGAAACGCGACTAGAAATTTTTTCTAAAGCTCCTAAAACTGCTGGGTGATCATGTGCTTTTTCTTTAAGCCCAACTATATCACTTGGTTTTAATTTATATGATGGAATATCAACTTTTTTACCATTTACTAGAATATGACCGTGATTAACTAATTGACGAGCACCGCTTCTAGTATTAGCAAGTCCCATTCTAAACACAACGTTATCTAAACGACTTTCTAATAATTTAAGGAAATCTTCCCCTACAATTCCACGCATTTTCTTTGCTTCAATAAAAGTTTTATGTAGTTGACGTTCTGTTAAACCATACATGAATCTTACTTTTTGCTTTTCAATTAACTGTGTACCATAGTCTGATATTTTGCGTCTTCTAGCTTTACCATGTTCTCCAGGTGGGTAGGGTTTTTTTAATAATTCCTTTCCACTTTCTAAAATAGAAAAACCAACACGACGACTTTTTTTGTACTTAGGACCAGTATATTTAGACATTTTTTCCTCCTTCAATGTTTTATTGTTAACATTGAACTGTTATCCCTTCTTTATAGGGTGTTTACTTTGAATATATTCACTAGGCAGCCACTAGTTACTAATAATACCAGTTGGTAAATAAACACGTTATAAAGAATAAGATAATGCTGCTCAAATGTTAAGCATTAATATTATAGTATTAAAACAGCGTTTTAGTCAAGAAAAAGACTTTTTTTTGTTCTCAAAATGTGATAAAATACAAGTAATGATAGTGATGGTGATAAAATGGATGGTTTAGTTTTAGAAATTACTACTTATTTTATAATGGCCGCGCTTTTAATTATTGTCATTTTAAATATTATGAGTTTTATACATAAATCACGATTAAAAAAAGATATAGAAGCATTAGAATTAAATAAAAATAAAGTTATTAGTGCTCCTATTATGAGTGAATTATCAAAAGTAGAAGCTTTAGTTAAAAATGAAAAAATAGAAGAACGGTTTAAAAATTGGCGTAGTCGTTTTGATACAATCAAGAATGTTTCTTTATCTAGTATTAATGATATGTTATTAGAAGCAGATTTTTTATTGGAACAAAAAAAATATAAAGAATTAATGAATTTAATTGCTAAAATTGAATTAGATTTATATAAAGCTAATCTTAAAACTAATTATTTATTAAATGAAATTAAAGAAATTACTTTAAGTGAAGAAAAAAATCGTAATATTATGACTAATTTAAAGGCATCTTATCGTGATTTATTACAAAAATTTATTAGTACGAAAGAAGACTTTGGATTTGTTACTAATACAATTGAATTACAATTTGAAAATATTGAAAAACGTTTTAGTGAGTTTGAAAAGGCAATGGAAAATAATGATTATGATGAAGTGAATCATATTGTAAAAGCCCTAGATGATATGATTAATCATATGG
>JAQUEG010000054.1 GCA_028685275.1 Bacilli bacterium | reverse complement strand
TTAGGGATGAAAGACCAACTGTTTGTAGTGTCAAATTTAGATATCGTCAACCAGATAAAGGTGTTACTATAGAATATTTAGATAATGGGGATATTAAAGTAAAATATGATCGGTTAAGAGCAATAACCCCAGGACAAGCTTGTGTTTTTTATCAAGGTGATGAATGTTTAGGGGGAGGTATTATAAAAGAAGTACGTAAATTAGGAGTGAAACTTTGGTATATTTAGTAAAAAAAATTAAAAATATTTTTAACTTTATTTGTCATTCATTTGACACTTGACAATTGACATTTATGTGATAAAATGATAATAGGAGGTTGGGGAAGTTGATAAATGAAATATTAAAAGAATTAGGAATTTCCAAAGTAAAATTAGCAAAATTTTTAGGTGTTTCCCGTCAAATGGTTTATAATTACTTAGAAATGGGCGATATTGATGCATGGCCAAAAGATAAAAAAATGCGTATGTTTATGTTACTTAATATTAATTCAACTGATGAAATAAAAGATATTAAAATTACTAGTGATTATATTATGAAAGTAGAAAACGTTTTAAATAACGAAGAATTTATGTCTTTAAAAAAGGATTTTAGTAATTATAATATTAAAAATATAAATAAGAAAAACCAAGAAATAATTATGGATTTAATTGATCTTATTAAAGAACATATTAGTGAAGATGAAACTGGTGAAATGGGATTTGTTTATAAATATTTATTACATTATTTACAATTGTTAAATGATGCACCAGAATTAAAATATGCTTTAGCGTATTTTGCAAAGGCTAATGGATTTGTTTCGCCAAAGGAATTTGCTTTTGATGAGGATAAACAAATTACTTTTGAAGGAATTATGTTTCAAGCGATGGTATTATTTTATAACGGTGGGGCTTCTAAATCAAAAATAGGTGAAGCTCATAAACGATTTATTGCTGATATCGAACAAAAAAAAGAAGAAAAATTAAGCCGTACCCAAGAGTTAAATACGGCTAAAATACAAGCTTTAAAGGAATTAGGTTATACTGAAATTAATTCTAATAATGCATCAGAAGTATTTGAAAAAATAGCGGAAATACAAGCTAGAAGACATGTATAGGAGGAAATTATGATTGAAGTTGAATTAAGGACCTTTTTAACTAATAAACAGTATCATGATTTAACTTCTTTTTTTATTGGTTTAGATTATGATATAAAAGAAACTAGGCAAATAACATATTATTTTAAAGGAGAAAAAGATTTTCGTTTAATGATTACTACTGATTATCTAATGTTATGGGTAAAAACTGGTCATATTCATGATGAAGCACGTAATGAAATGATAGTTAAAATTGATCCAAAATATAAAGATGATTTAATAAAAATGCTTCATTTTTTAGGTTATGAAGAAGAAATTAAATGGTATCGGATTAGACGTGAATTATCTTATAATGAAATTAGTGTTACTATTGATTATACTTATGGTTATGGTTATATTATGGAAGCTGAAGTATTAGTTAAAAAAGAAGTAGAAGTAAAAGAAGCAAAACAAAAATTAGAAAATTTATTTAAAGAATTAAATATTGAAATCAGTCCGAAAGAAATATTTAAAAACAAATATGAAGATTATAAAGTTAATTGGCAAGTATTAACTAAAGATGTTGATGAATCTAATTTTTTGACTGAAAAAACAGAAGATTTAGTGACTGTATAATAAAAAAAACATAAAAAACGTGATATTAAAGAAGATTTATAATATCTTTAATAATAAAGGAGGAAATACTATGCCAGTAGTTGCTATTATCCCTGCTCTTAACGAAGAAAAAACAGTAGGCGAAATTGTAAAAGTAGTTAAATCTGTTGATATGATAAAAAAAGTAATTGTTGTTAGTGATGGTTCAACTGATAATACTGTTATTAATGCTAAAAAAAATGGAGCGAAAGTAATTGCCTTAAAAGAAAATGTTGGTAAAGGCGGGGCCATGAGTATTGGTGTTAATAGTTGTAAAGAAGATATAATTCTTTTTTTAGATGCTGATTTAGTAGGATTAACAGAAGAACATGTACATCAGTTATTAGAGCCAGTTATTAATGGTCAGTATCAAATGTCAATGGGCATTTTTATTAAAGGTGGTTTTAGTACTGATGCAGCTCATCGTATTGCTCCTTTTTTAACTGGTCAAAGAGCAATAAAAAGGGAATTATTTAATAAAATCCCTTTTGTCGAAGTATCACGTTATGGAGTAGAAATGGCTCTTACTAGATATACTGACAAAAATAAAATTCCAACTATTAAAGTAAAACTATATAATTTAACGCATGTTATGAAAGAAAATAAATTGGGGTTTTTTAAAGGTTTTGTGATGCGTTTGAAAATGTATAAAGAAATAATAACAGCCTTGATTATTAATATCATAAAATAATAGTAAAAAAGTGATTTTTAGATCTCACCTAACAGGTGAGATTTTTATTTGAAAATAGTAACAAAAAAACACTAATATATCTTGCAAATTTAATAAAATATGATATAATAATTATCATTTCCAATTAGTTGTATTATAATTTTTACAACAAGAGGGGAGGCTTAAAAGCATGAGTATATTACTTTTTTATTTAACTGATAGTAGTATTGAACGTTTGCAATTATTCTTCGTTATTTCTCTTATCCTTATTGTAGTAGGTATTGCAATTATTCTAATACGTTCAAATTCAGTTGTTACTGTTAGAAAAGGAATATTTCATTCTTCAAAGAAAAAGAATAAATATATCCCTGAAGATTTATATTTTTAAAGAAATAATAACAAGCCAAAAAGGCTTGTTTTATTTTATATACTTGCAATTATTAATATTTTTAAGTTATAATTAAAACGTAGTAGGAGTAGTATATGGAAAAAAAAATAGATTATTTTATGGAAAATTCAAAAGTTATTTTAATTTTTTTAGTAGTAATTGGTCATTTTACAGTAATGGATTATAATTTTCCACGCTTAACCAATTTACTTTTTACTAGTTTTAGGATGCCCGCTTTTATTTTTGTGTGTGGTTATTTTGCTAAACGTCATAATTTAATGAAAGATTTAAAAAAATTATTAGTACCATATTTAATATTACAAGTTATCTGGTTTTTATACAATACTTTTTGTTTGCAAATAAATGACTCATTTTTCTTTTTTCGTCCTGCATATACTTTATGGTTCTTATTATCTATTTTTACCATGAAACAATTAGTACATTTTATTGATAAATTAAAATATCCGCTCTTTACTTTATTTTTTATTGCTATTATTGCTGGTTATACATCTTATATTGGTACCTATTTATCATTATCACGAACAATTGTTTTTTTCCCTTTCTTTTATATGGGATTTAAGTTTAAACGTGATCAATTTGTAAATAAAACAAATAATTATCAAATAAAAGCTTTAGCAATTTTATTATTTATTGTATTATTTATTATTTTATATAATAATCAAACTATTTTTACTCGTTTATTATTTTTTGGTAATAGTTCATATAGTCAAATTATTAGTGAAATATATCCACAAACTAAAATTAACATATATTCAGGATTGTTAAGAGTTTGTCAATATATCTTTTCAACAATTGCCATGTATTGCTTCTTTGTTTTAGTACCAAAAGAAAAAAATAAATTATCTTATATTGGACATGCTACATTAGGAGTTTATATTGTCCATCCATTTATTGTCCAAGCTTTAAGATATAGTGGCTTTTATAAAATAATTAATAATCCTTTTGAAATTATTATGTGCTATGTAATAGCAATAATAATTACGTTGATTTTATCAACTAAAACAGTTAATAAGTATATAAGATATCTTTTTAAGATACCAATTGAAAAACTATTTAAAAAAGAAAAATTAGGTTAATATTTAAAAAAATATCATAAAGTATATTAATATAAAATATAGGAGGCTTATATATAATGTCAAAATTTAATACCAATGAATGGTTTATTGAGAAAGAAATGAGAAAAATTCATGAATATTGGCAAGTTGATTTAACTAGACATAGGTTTTTTATTGAAGATGTATTATTTAATTTAATACAACAATATTATAGTTTTATTCAAGAGGTAACTGTTCAATATGATCAAAAAAATCAATTTAAGAAAGCATTAGAAAAACAGTTATTATTACTTGAGTCGGTTTCATTAGTTATGCATGATTATTTTAATAAAGCACCTAAAATAACTAAAAAAGATGTATACCTTTTATTAAATAAATGTGGTATCCTTGATTATAATTTTAATGAAATATTTCTTAATATCATGTTTCAAACTAATATTGATTCTAGTAAATGGGATTATTATGATTTAGAGCAACATAATGTTACAACTACAAAATATAGTGATTATCGAATAATATTAAATAATAAAGAAATACCTATTGGTAAACCTGATATAGAATTTTCGAGATTAACCAATATTATGAACGAATACATTAATAATTCAGGTAAAACATTAGATGATAGAGTAGGGATATTAAATGAATTAGCATTAGTGCTTAATCCCGAAAATCAAGTATATATGAATAATTTAATTAAGGGTTATTCATATATCAAAGAAAAAGAAAACCCAACAGGATTAGTTAAACAGTTAAATGCCATAAAAATAGATTAATATAAAAATATAATTATAATTAAATTACTATTTAAAACAAACTGTAAACTACATCACAGTTTGTTTTTTATTATGTATATAATTAACTATATTTACTTTTTTTTAAAAGATGTTATATTTAGGTTATAAGGTATATTTTTGGAAGGGGATATTATGGATTTATTTATATTTGCTTTTTTTCTTAAATATTGGCCTTTAATACTTATTTTTATTTTATTTTATCATTTATTTTTAGTTTGGTTTTTAAGTGCTATTATTGAATGTAGTGTTTTAAAAGCATTAAAGAAATTTAAAAATGATATTAATATAAATAAGATTTAACATATTTGTATTTTTATATTATTATTTAAATGATAGGCAATTACTTCCTATAATATATATTATGTTAACTTGTATTTGTAAATTAATAAGAATAGATATATTTTATATACTCTATTCTTTTATTATTGTATTATCTTTTTACTATTTTCATATACATTAGTATGGAGGATAGAATAAATGAATACTAATGAAATTATTTCTTTTTGGGCTAATATTATGAAAGAACATGCTGATTTTATTGTTACTAATTTAGCATATAATGAAACTGATTATATTAGGGGTGGTTTATTTTATAAGGAACAATTTACTACAATTGCTAATGAAGTACCTAATCAATTAACAAATGACTATTTAGAGCGTTTAACAGCGCTTATTACTTCTTTTATTGAATATAAAAATAGTATTATTAATCGTTTATTAACTTGTAAGATTTTATTTGGCTTTATCCCTAATTTTATTAATCATATGATTAATGA
>JAQUEG010000053.1 GCA_028685275.1 Bacilli bacterium | reverse complement strand
AGGAACGTTTAGGTGTCAATGCTAAACCAATTCAGTGGCCAATTGGAGCTGAGGATAATTTTTATGGTATTATCGATATTGTTGAAATGAAAGCTTATAAATATGATCAAACTCCTGAAGAAAATGCGCAAGAGATTGAAATTCCAAATGAATTATTAGAAATGGTAAAAATAAAAAGAAATGAATTAATTGAAGCAGTTGCTGAATATGATGATGAATTAATGGGAAAATATTTAGATAATGAAAAAATATCAAATAATTTAATTAAAAAAGCAATTAGAAAAGGAACTTTAATGGTTGAATTTTTTCCGATCCTTTGTGGCAGTGCTTTAAGCAATATGGGAATTAAATTATTACTTGATGCAGTAGTTGATTATTTTCCATCGCCAAGTGATGTTGAGTCGATAAAAGGAACAGATTTAAATGATAATGAAGTAGAAAGACATTCAAACGATAATGAACCATTCACTGCTTTAGCATTTAAAATTATGACTGATCCTTTTGTCGGAAGATTAACATTTTTCCGTGTTTATTCTGGGAAGCTAACTAGTGGTTCTTATATTTTAAATGCTAATAAAAATAATAAAGAAAGAATTGGACGTTTGTTATTAATGCATGCTAATCATCGTGAAGAAATATCAGAGGTATATGCTGGTGATATTGCGGCTGTAGTTGGTTTGAAAAATACATCAACAGGTGATACTTTATGTGATGAAAAAAATTCAATCATTTTAGAACCGCCAGTATTTTCAGAACCGGTTATATCAATGGCAATTGAACCGAAAACTAAAGCGGATCAAGAAAAAATGGGAATTGTTTTAGGTAAATTAATGGAAGAAGATCCAACTTTTAGGGTACATACTGATCCTGAAACAAGACAAACTGTTATATCTGGAATGGGTGAATTACATTTAGATGTATTAGTTGATCGTATGCGTCGTGAATTTAGTCTTGAAGTATCAGTTGGCGCTCCACAAGTAGCATATCGTGAAACAATTACACAGCTTGGTCAATGTGAAGGTAAATATATTAAACAATCAGGTGGTCGTGGTCAATATGGTCACGTTTGGATAAAATTTGAACCAAATCCGGAAAAAGGATATGAATTTGTTGATCAAATTGTTGGCGGAACTGTTCCGCGTGACTATATTCCTGTAGTTGATAAAGGTTTACAGGATGCACTCAAAAATGGTATTTTAGCAGGTTATCCGATGGTTGATATAAAAGCAACATTATATGATGGTTCTTATCATGATGTTGATTCCTCAGAAATGGCTTTTAAAATTGCAGCTAGTTTAGCATTAAAAGAAGCAAGAAATAAATGTAAGCCAATAATATTAGAACCAATTATGAAATTAAATGTTGTAACACCAGAAGAATATTATGGTAATGTAATGGGTGATATAACAGCAAGAAGGGGACGCCCATTAGGACAAGAAACTAGGGGAAATGCAATTTGTTTAACAGCATTAGTACCATTATCTGAAATGTTTGGTTATGCAACAAGTTTGCGTTCAAATACACAAGGTCGCGCTGTTCCCCAAATGTCATTTGATCACTATGAAGAAGTTCCAAAAGGAATTGCCGAAGAAATTATTAAGAAAAATAGTGGTCAATAAATATGAATAGTACTTGAAATTTTTTCAAGTATTAGATAAAATATAAATATAATTTAAAAAGGAGGAAATTAAATGGCAAAAGAAAAATTTAATCGTTCAAAACCACATGTTAATATTGGTACAATTGGACATGTTGATCATGGCAAAACAACTCTAACAGCTGCTATTACAACTGTATTATCAAAACAAGGTAAAGCACAAGCTTCCAAATATGAAGAAATTGATGGTGCTCCTGAAGAAAAGGAACGTGGTATTACAATTAATACAGCGCACGTTGAATATGAAACGGATGCTCGTCATTATGCGCATGTTGACTGCCCAGGACACGCTGATTATGTTAAAAATATGATTACTGGTGCAGCACAAATGGATGGTGCTATCTTAGTTATAGCAGCAACTGATGGACCAATGGCTCAAACTCGTGAACATATATTACTTGCAGGTCAAGTTGGTGTTCCTAAAATGGTAGTATTCTTAAATAAGTGTGATATGGTTGATGACGAAGAATTATTAGAATTAGTAGAAATGGAAGTCCGTGACTTATTAAATTCTTATAATTTTGATGGTGATAATACACCAATTATTCGCGGTTCAGCTTTAAAAGCTTTAGAAGGCGATTCTGAATCTGAAAAAGCAATTGTTGAATTAATGGATGCTGTTGACACTTGGATACCTACTCCAGAAAGAGACACTGAAAAACCATTTTTAATGTCAATTGAAGATGTGTTTACTATTAGTGGTCGTGGTACTGTTGTAACTGGAAGAGTTGAACGTGGAAAATTAAATTTGAATGATGAAGTAGAAATTGTTGGAATTAGAGAAACAAAAAAGACAGTGGCTACTGGAATTGAAATGTTCCGTAAGCAATTAGATTATGCAGAAGCAGGAGATAATGCTGGTGTTTTATTACGTGGTATTGCACGTGAAGAAGTAGAACGTGGCCAAATTTTGGCAAAACCAGGAACTGTTACACCACACAAATCTTTTGAAGCACAAGTATATATCTTAAGTAAAGAAGAAGGCGGCCGCCATACCCCATTCTTCTCAAATTACAGACCGCAATTTTATTTTAGAACTACTGATGTTACTGGTACTGTAAAATTACCAGAAGGAGTTGAAATGGTAATGCCAGGTGACGACGTAACAATGGAAGTTGAATTAATTGCACCGATCGCAATTGAAAATGGTACTAAATTTTCGATTCGTGAAGGTGGAAGAACAGTTGGTGCTGGCGTAGTTACTAAAATTATTAAGTAAAAAAACGAAAAAAGAGTAAATATTGAAATTTGCTCTTTTTTTCTTATAAAAGTTAATAGATATTTAATCTTTAGGTGTAATAATATAACTTTTTAATGATAATAATTGTAAAATAATTGTTGTAATAACTAATAAATATAATGGTATTTGTAAATGCTTAATAATTGTTGATAATAATGCAATAGAAATAGTAAGGAATAAAACAACTGTTTTAAATTTCCCTATTTTAGATACATAAAAATGTTTAAAATGGGAATATTTTTTTATACTGTTATATGCAATAAGAAATTCAAATATTAAAATTGATATCATAAAATAATATTCATAATAAATAATTAATATTAAAGCAAATCCCGATAATGATTTATCGGCAATTGGATCAATTTTTTTGCCATATTCAGATACGACTTTCCAACGACGTGCTAAATACCCATCAATAAAATCACTTGTTGCTGCTAATACAAAAATTCCTAAAGCTAATGCTTTATATCCTAATATATATATTAGAGGAAAGACAAAAGCTAAAAACAATCTAATTGTTGTAATTGTATTAGGAATTTTTTTCTTTATTTTATTTTTCAATTAACATTTCTCCTCATTATATTAAAATCATAATTAAATTTTATATTTTTATTATAACATACTTTAAATATAAAAAAAATTAATATTAACTTGCTAATATTTTGATTTAATTGTAAAATATTCTTAGGAAGTGATTTTTATGAATAAAAAAGCCTTAATTATAGTTTCGTTGATTTTTTTTATTATTGCAAGTATATTAGTTTCCAATGCTGCTAATTGGTCTTCTAATCAATCTGGTAAATATAGTGAAATAACTTATAACGATTATGCAAAAATAATTAATAGCGAAGAATTAAATATTATTTTTGTAGGTTCTGTTAATTGTGGTTATTGCCAAATGATAACACCAATACTAAAACAAATTGGAGAAGATTTAAACGTAAAAATTAATCATTTAGAGTTAACTAATTTAAGTCAACAAGAATATGAATTGTTTATTAATTCTAATGATTATTTAGTAAATGAAAATTGGGGAACACCACTGTTATTATTTTTTGAAAATGGTAAACTAGTGGATCAATTTGTTGGTTATGGTGAATATGAAGTGATTAAAGAGTTTATTAATAATTATTTATAAATGGTGGGGATTATATGAGTAAAGTATATGCATTAGCAATTAATTTTAAGAATAAATATCCAGGAACTATTAGTTTTCGCACTAAACAACATTGTAAAATAATTGATTTACATTTAAATTCAGGGGAAGAAGTATTATATGCATTTACTGCCCAAAAAAATGATGTCTTTTATGATATTGTTACAAGTTGTGTTGTAGTTTTAACTAATAAACGAATCCTAATTGGGCAAAAGCGTGTTGTATTTGGCTATTTTTTTAGTGCTATTACTCCAGATATGTTTAATGATTTAAAAGTTAAAATGGGTATTATTTGGGGTAAGGTATATATCGACACGGTAAAAGAAAAAGTTAAATTATCAAATATTTCACGGCGTGCTTTACCGGAAATTGAAACTAAAATTACTGATTATATGATGCACCAAAAAAAGAGATACGGCAAATAATAAAAACGATAAAATTAAAAAATATCGTTTTTTTAATAATCTCTTTTCGTTTATAAAAAAAGCAAATGATATAAATAGAAAATATGAGGAAAATTAAATGGAAGAAAAAAAATATCAATTTGGGACCAATTTAGAATTTAAAAAGGCACTTAGTAATAAAACATACTTTGCTACACTTTTCGCAGAAGGCAGCGAATCATTAAAAGAACTTTTATTATATTGTTTTAACAATAATATTGTGGTTAATAGTTGTTGTTGTGGTCATTTTGATAATTATTCATATAATCATAAAATTGGTTATGTTAATTTCGATGTAACTAATAATAATGATGCTGTTATTAACAGTGTCATTAATAGTATTTATTATAACCCAGATGTTAATTTTGAATTTATAAAATTATTTTATGATAAAAAGATACATTTATTAATTAAAATAATTAATCCTTTTTCTGATACTGATATTTATGCTACTATTCTTAATGATATAAAGATACAAAATGGGATTATAATGAAGCAAGAAGATATAAGAATAATCTTAGAGGTTTTAAAAGAACATAATTATTATAATTTTGATATTAAAATTGAAAAACGTACTCAATGTAAAAATGAACCATTTCTTTTAATGGCTGATTATAATTATGACCAAGAAAGGAAAAACGTATTAATGGTATTCAAAAGTTTATCGTGTGAAGAAATTAGGCAATTACCTATTATTTTAGATAACGAAATAAAGCAAAAAAAACTTACACTTTTTAAAGAGTAAACCATATTTCAAAATATCTTTATATGATTTGTTATTCGTGTTATAATAATTTATATAATAAGAGACCAACTATAATGTGTCAATAGTAAATGGTTAAATTTATTTTTAAGTAAATTTCTACACAATAAAACCTGAGAAAAGGTCTCTAAAATTTTTCTCAGTATGAAGGACTAAATTATTCCTCACA
>JAQUEG010000052.1 GCA_028685275.1 Bacilli bacterium | reverse complement strand
AATTGATTAATAAAAATAGCAATTGTATTAGTTTTACTAATTGTTCCTGATAATTTTCTTAACGCTTGACTCATTAAACGAGCCTGCACACCAACATGATAATCACCCATTTCACCAGCAATTTCAGCTTGTGGTACTAAAGCCGCAACCGAATCAATTACAACAATACTAATCGCTTCACTTCTAACTAAAGCTTCACATATCTCTAAAGCTTGTTCCCCCGTATCTGGTTGTGATAATAATAATTCACCAATATTAACCCCTAATTTGGAAGCATAAATTGGATCTAAAGCATGTTCAGCATCAATAAAAGCCGCTTTCCCACCTGCTTTTTGAACTTCCGCAATCGCATGTAAAGCAAAAGTTGTTTTACCACTTGATTCTGGACCATATATTTCAATTATTCTCCCTTTCGGATAACCACCAACACCTAAAGCAATGTCAAGCGTTAACGAACCACTGGAAGTTGCTTCTATTTCAGTTTTAGCATGATCTCCTAATTTCATAATTGAACCTTTACCAAATTGTTTTTCGATATCAGCCATCACTTGATCTAATATTTTATTTTTGTTATTTGTCTTTGTCATATATCCTCCCTATCTTTCTGATAACATTTTATAACATTCATAAAAAAAATGCAATAGTTTTTCGAACATTTGTTTGTATTTTTACATATTTTACATTCCCAAAAACAAAAAAAGACATATATATTATATCTTTTCTGTATACTTTATAGTTAAAAACAATTATTATTATTCTTTTTCCATAATTATTTGTTTATTCATTACAAAATATTGAATACCAGAGATTAAAGATAATATTGCTGCTGTAATCAAAAGAAAATCAGATACTTTTATATTCCATAATTCAAATGGTAAATTATAAAATAAAGTTAAACTTAACCCAACCATCATACATATCGTTTTTATCTTTCCTAAATTAATAGCCGCAATTACTTTACCTTTACTAGCAGCCAACATTTTAATCGAATTAACAACGCTATCCCGCATAATTACTACAATCGGAATAATCGGACTAATAAAACCATCAGCTGCTAAAGCAATTAAAACCGCATTAACTAATACTTTATCTGCAATCGCATCCATTAATTTACCAAAATCAGTAACCATATTATAATGGCGTGCAATATAACCATCAATAAAATCAGTTAAAGCCGCAATTATAAAAATAATCCCTGCTATAACATACTTTGTATTAATTAATAATTGATCATTAATAATATATTGAGGAAAAGAAATCCCTACTTGATAAAAAGGAAATAATAATAAAATAATTATTAAAATTGTTAAAACCATTCTTACCATCGTAACTCGATTAGCCACATTCATTAATATAACCTCACTTCTATATACTTTAATTTAATTAATAAATACTTCTAACAAAAAAAAATAAATAATCATAATTAATAAAATTAAAACTATGCAAATTAAAACTCGCATTAAAGGAAAACGTTTTGGTTTTTTCTTCGTATAAGGAGAAACTATCTTTTTAGTTTCTTGTTCTTCCTTTTCTTTTTCAGCACTTGCTTTCGCAATCTCATCAAGAGGAATTTTTGAAGTATAAGTAAAAACAAATTCATTAAATTTGTCTTCAATTGCTTCTTGTTCTAATCCCAAATATTTAGCATATTCGCTAACTATTTCCTTTATATTAAGTATATCTTTTAATTCATCACGATTAGCATCCTCAATATTTTTTAGTTGTTCTTCATTTAATTTTAAATCTTCAGCAACTTCGGTAATTGTTATTCCCATTGCTTCTCTGGCTTGCCTTAACTGCTCACCAATTTCCTTCATTTATTTCACCTCTATTATTTTACAAAAAGAATATGATAGTATCCTATAAGCCATGTTCTGTACCTATTACTAGGTGGCAAATATTTATCTATGTTTCCATCTTGCAGTTAGTTCTTATTTCCAACCAACAAGTTCCCCTACCATAATTTGGGTTTCTCACTCATGGGGTTTACCACGTTCCACTCTTCTTGTTTCCAAGAAGCATCGTCACTTTGGCACTTTTACATTACGCAAACCATATTATTAAAATTTAGGTTATTGTAAAGCCGTTAGCATTATTATGCTACCATCGGTTATTGTTTCCCGATGCATGAACATTACTACCATCACAGGATAGTGTGAGCATGGACTTTCCTCTACATATTTACATATGCAGCATTTGCCCAGATACTATCATTCTTCCTCGCCATAAACAATTTTTTCTAAATGAGATAAGCGTCTTAATATATCAACATTAGTAACTTTGCCACTACTTTTAAGAATTTCAACATTACTGTTTAAAGTTCTTAATTCATGCTTTAAGCGGAAAATTTCATCTTCTAACTCTTTATTTTCAATTTTCAATTTTTCAATTATATTAAGAAAACTTTTATAGTCTTTAATAATAATATCTAAATATTTATCTACTTCTTGTGGTCGATATCCTCGTGTATCAATTTTAAATTCTTTTTCCAAAATGTTTTGGGGAGTTAAAATAATTTTTTCATCAAGCATCGAACTCTCACCTCACTCGCTTATATTTTCTCAAAAAAAGCGAGTTTTGTCAATTTATTTTAAGTTTTTCTAATCATTTTAACGCCTTCATTAGTTTGCTTATATGTTTGATGTAAAGTAACTGCTAAAGAAGTTGAAATTATTGCTTCAAATAAACTAGCAAATGGAAAATCAACAAATACAAAATTAATAACAATACTTATCACTAATAAAATCCATAGAATAGCCCAGTTACCAATGAACGACAATTCTTTTAAGGCACGTCCTAGTACTAATAATATTAAAGACAAGTAAATCATATGTGGTGTTACATCAACATTAAACAATAAATCTTCCATTTATCATCCCTCCTGCTTAATTATATGAAAGATTTATTGATTTTATTTTCTTCTATACAAAAAATATATCATTTTTACTGCTTTTAATTCATTTATTACTTGATCAAACATATAATTGATATAAATTTTATCCATTATTATCCTCCTAATACATAAAATAGCATATATTTTATTAACAAAAAACAAATTTCTAATAAATAGAAGATATTAGACAAAACTTATCATATTTATCTCTTTTTTACGATTATTTATGATAGATTTTAAGTTGTTTTTATAGTATAATTTAAATGGTGGTTTCATGAAATATCCAAATAAAATAAAAAAACTACATCATAATAAAATAAATTATGCTAATCGCGGAATGACTTTAGAAAATGATTTAAATTTAACTAATAGTTATTATTTAGAAAATAATATTGCTATTATTTATAAAAAAGCCACACCGATTCAAGTAGTAAAAATAAATTACGATAATAAAAGACACCCTTTAATTAAAGAAGCATATTTTCAAACACCATCAACTACTGATTATAATGGTGTTTATCGTGGTCAATATATTGATTTTGAAGCTAAAGAAACTAAAAACAAAACCAGTTTCCCTTTAACTAATATACATAAACATCAACTTAATCATATTGAAAAAGTAATTGAGCATGGTGGTATTAGTTTTATTATTGTCCGTTGGACCACTTTAAATAAAACATATCTATTAAAAGGAGAAACATTAATTAGTTATATTAATAATAAAAAACAAAAATCAATTCCCTTAACATTTTTTAAAAAAGAAGGTTATATAATAAAAGAAAATTATCAACCACGATTAGATTATTTAAAAATAATTGATTTAATATATAGAGGAGGTAATAATGAAAAAAATAATACATTATCTAAAAAATAACCCATTAATAATTATTAGTAGTAGTAGTATTTTATTATTAATAATAAGTATTTATTTATGGGGAATAAAAATAGCACTAATTATTATAGCAATAATAAGTATTATTGCTGGTATATGGTATGGAGGTACGAAAATAATGAAAAAAAGAAAAAAAGTAAATAAAAAAATTTCTAAAACCAAAAAAGGAAAAACCCAAAAAAGAAAAACCACCAAGAAAAACAAATGGAAAAAAATCTTAAATATACTTGGTATTGTTATTTTAAGTGGTGGTATTCTAGTTTTAATTGGTGCAATAGTATTTCTACTAATGATTATTAAATCTGCTCCGCCATTTGATCCGGAAAATTTATATCGAAAAGAAGCAACTATTATTTATGATAATAATGGTGAATTAGTAACCAAAATTGGACGTGAAATTAGAGATAAAATCACTTATGATGAATTACCGGAAGTATTAATTGATGCCATTATTGCTACTGAAGACGCTAGATTTTTTCAACATAATGGTTTTGATGCCCCCCGTTTTATTAAAGCTGGTTTTGGTGAAATATCAGGTAATTATGTAGGTGGTGCTTCAACCATTAGTATGCAAGTAGTAAAAAATAATTTTACCTCCACTGAACGTTCTTACATTCGTAAATTTACTGATATTTATTTAGCTATTTTTAAATTAGAAAAAAAGTATACAAAAGAACAAATATTAGAATTTTATGTTAACTCGCCTTATTTAGGAAACGGTTCTTACGGAATAGCTGAAGCTACTCGTAATTATTTTGGGAAAGAAGTTAGTGAAATTAATCTATCAGAAGCGGCGATATTAGCAGGTTTATTTCAAGCACCTAATGCTTATGATCCTTATTTATATCCAGATAATACTACTCGTCGTCGTGATACTGTTCTTTATTTAATGCGTAGACATGGTTATATTACGAAAGAACAAGAAGAAATTGCCAAAGCAATTCCAATTGAAGCACTTTTAATTGAAAAAGCTAAAAAAGATATTTCTGCTTACCAAGGATATATTGATGTAGTTCTTGAGGAAGCAAAAGAAAAAACCGGATATTATCCTACTAATGTTCCAATGAAAATCTATACTAATCTTAATCGTGAAAAACAAGATTTTGTTAATGACGTATTAAATGGTAAACATTATAAATTTCCTGATGAGCATATTCAAATGGGGGTTGCTGTTACTGATATTCATACGGGAGCAATATTAGCAATTGGGAATGGACGCAATCAAAAAGGTGAATTATTATATAATCATGCAACAATGATAAAACGCCAAATTGGTTCTACTGCAAAACCAATCTTTGATTATGGACCTGGAATTGAATATAATAATTGGTCCACCCATAAACAATTTGTTGATGACGTACATTCTTATTCAGATGGTAATAGAATGCATAACTGGGATAACCGTTACCAAGGTTTAATTCCATTACGACAAGCATTAGCAGATTCGAGAAATATTCCAGCTTTAAAAGCTTTTCAACAAGTCGATAATAAAAAAATAATAGAATTTGTAAAATCATTAGGTATAACTCCCGAAATTAAAAGTGATTTTATCCACGAAGCACATGCCATTGGGGCCTTTAATGGAGCATCTCCACTTCAATTAGCAGCAGCTTATGCTGCCTTTGGAAATGGCGGTTATTATATAAAACCATACACTATTAATAAAATTGAATATATTGATGCCCCAGATAAAGTACAAACATATACGCCATCAAAAGAACGAGTTATGTCAGAAGCAACTGCCTTTATGATTACTGATATTCTTAGACAAGGTGTTAATGATGGATTAGTTAGTGCTGGGCGTGTATCGGGAATACAAG
>JAQUEG010000051.1 GCA_028685275.1 Bacilli bacterium | reverse complement strand
TATAAGAAAAAATATAAAAAAAATCATTATTTTACTTGCATTACATATAATAAATTTGATATAATCATTTAAGTGTGACTGCAATGATGTGCAAGGTTGCTGATACGCCAGGTTAAGTTGCATATGTAACATAAGGGCATCAGGTAATTTGTGCGGAGCAAGTCTATACTAGATATAGACGAAGGGAGGATATTATGGCTGATAAGGTACGCGTAAAATTAAAAGCATATGATCACAGAACCTTAGATAAAGCAGCTTTAAAAATTGTTGAATCAGTAAAAAAGACTGGCGGGGAAGTAAGTGGACCAATTCCCTTACCAACTGAAATTAAAAAATATACTATTTTAAGAGCTGTTCATAAATATAAGGATTCACGTGAACAATTTGAAAGACGTACTCATAAAAGACTAATCGACATTAATAATCCTAGTAAAGAAACAATTGAGGGTTTAACTCATTTGGATTTACCTAGTGGTGTTGAAATTGAAATAAAATTGTAATCATTAAGGAGGAACATATATATGAAAGGAATCTTAGGATATAAACTAGGAATGACACAAGTGTTTACCAAAAGCGGGAAACTAATTCCAGTAACTGTCATTCAAGCAGAACCTAATATTGTAACGCAAATTAAAACTGCCGCATCTGATAAATATGATGCAGTTCAACTAGGTTTTGCTAATAAAAGAGAGAAACTAAGTAACAAACCAGAAATAGAACATTTAAAAAAAGCTAATACTACACCTAAGCGCTTCCTAAAAGAAATTAGAGGAATTAATTCAGCTGATTATCAATTAGGACAAGAAATAAAAGTTGATATATTTAATATTGGTGAATTAGTTGATGTTACTGGTATTTCTAAAGGTAAAGGATTTCAAGGTGTAATTAAACGCCATAATCAATCACGTGGACCAATGGGACATGGTTCCCAATATCACCGAGGTGTTGGTTCGCTTGGACCAATGTCACCAATGCGTGTTTTAAAAGGCAAAAAATTACCAGGTCAAATGGGACACGAAACAGTTACTATTCAAAGTTTAGAAGTAATAGATATTGATATTACTAAAAATATTATTTTGATTAAGGGAAGTGTACCGGGTCCAAGAAAATCTTTAGTTATTATTAAAACTGCAGTTAAAAATCCAGATGTAAAACGCGAAAGTGAAGAACTTAATTACTATGAAAATTCTAATATAGAAGTAAAAACTGATGCTGTTTCTGAAACAATTGTAAATGAAAATAACACGATTGAGGAAAAAACAGTAAATAATGACGAAACTGCTAGTAACGAAGAAAAAGAAGTAATATCATCAGAAGAAAAATAGCGTAATTAATATTATGGCTGATTTAAAATGGTGATAAAAGGAGGAATTAAGATGCCGAAAGTAGCACTTTTAAATATAAAAGGTGAAAAAGTAAAAGATATAAATTTGGCTGATCAAATTTGGGGAATTGAACCTAATGATGCTGTGTTATATGATGCGATTGTTTTAGCGCGAGCATCATTAAGACAAGGCACCCATAAAGTTAAAAATCGTAGTGAAGTTAGAGGCGGCGGTAAAAAGCCGTGGCGTCAAAAAGGAACTGGACGTGCTCGTCAAGGATCAATTAGAGCGCCACAATGGGCCGGCGGCGGAATTGTTTTCGGACCACAACCACGTAGTTATGACAAAAAAATGAATAAAAAAGAAAGACGTTTAGCACTTAAATCGGCTTTATCATATAAAGTGATTAATAAAGAAATAATTGTTTTAGATGAATTAATAATTGATGAACCTAAAACTAAATTAATGAAAGATATAATTAATAATTTAAAAATTAAACAATCTACTTTAATTGTAACTAATGAAATGAGCGACAATTTAATGTTATCGGTACGTAATATAAAAAATATTAAAGTTATTATGCCAACCGAAATAAACGTTTATGATTTAACTAATTATGATTGTTTGTTAGTTACTGAAACAGCCATTAAAACGATTGAGGAGGTGCTTTTATAAATGGATAAGTATCGTGATATTATTAAGGCACCAATAATTACAGAAAAAAGTGGTGTTATTAATCAAGATGGAATTAAATACGTTTTTAAAGTTGATCATCGTGCTAATAAAACTGAAATTAAACAAGCGATCGAAAGTATTTTTAAGGTAAAGGTTAAAAACATTAATACTATCAATGCAAAACCAAAGAAAAGAAAAGTTGGCCGTTATACCGGAATGACTAATAAATATAAAAAAGCAATTGTTACTTTAGCTGAAGGTAATAAAATCAATATATAGGGGAGGAGTACATATGCCAGTTAAAACTTATAAACCAACTACTAATGCAAGAAGGAAAATGAATACATTGGTTAACAAAGATGTTTCAAAGAAGGCACCAGAAAAAAAGTTGTTAACTAAACTGAAAAAATCTGCTGGACGTAATAATCAAGGTAAGATTACTATACGTCATCGTGGCGGTGGTGCTAAAAGAAAATATCGTGTTATTGATTTTAAACGTGATAAAGATAATATTATTGGTACTGTTGCAACAATTGAATATGATCCTAATCGTTCGGCAAACATAGCTTTAATTAATTATCAAGATGGAGAAAAAAGATATATTATTGCCCCTTTAAATATAAAAGTTGGTGATAAAATAATTAGTGGTGAAGAAGTAGATATCAAAATTGGAAATGCTTCACCATTAAAAAATATACCAGTAGGGACGGTTGTTCATAATATTGAAATGCGTCCAGGGAAGGGAGCACAATTAGCACGTGCTGCCGGCAGTAATGCTCAAATAATTGGTCGTGAAAATAAATATGTATTATTACGTTTAAAAAGTGGTGAGATGCGTAAAATATTAGGCACTTGTCGCGCTACGATCGGGGAAGTTAGTAACCCTGATCACGAATTAATTAAATTAGGAAAAGCTGGTCGCAAGCGTTTATTGGGAATTAGACCTACTGTTCGTGGCTCAGTTATGAATCCAGTAGATCACCCACATGGTGGCGGCGAAGGTAAGGCTCCAATTGGTCGGAAACAACCAATGACACCATGGGGAAAACCAACGCTTGGATATAAGACAAGAAAAAAGAATAAGGCTACTAATAAATATATTATTAAAGGCCATAAAAAATAAAGAGAGGATGGAATTGAATGGCAAGGAGTTTAAAAAAAGGACCATATGTTTTTGAGCGATTATTAAAACGGGTTCAAGAATTAAATAAATCAGGAAAAAAGGAAGTTATTAAAACTTGGTCTCGTCGTTCCACAATTTATCCTGAATTTATTGGACATACATTTGCGGTTCATAATGGGAAGGAATTTATTCCGGTTTATGTTACTGAAGATATGGTAGGTCATAAATTAGGCGAATTTTCACCAACTCGTAAATTCACAAATCATGGTAATAATAATTAATTTGAATTAGGATGCGGAAGGAGGACCAAATGGAAGCGAAAGCAGAAGCTAGAGAATTAAGAATATCGGCTGATAAAGTTAGACTAGTTATTGATTTAGTTCGTCGTAAAGATGTTATAGAAGCAATAGGAATTTTAAATAATATGAACAAAAAAGGTGCGCGCCTAGTATTAAAAACTTTACAATCAGCAATTGCTAATGCTGAGAATAATTTAAAATTAGATCGTAATAATTTATATATAAAAGAATGTTATGTTAATGAAGGACAAATATTGAAGCGAATTAAACCTGAATCGAGAGGACATTATGGTAGAAGAGATCGAAGATATAGCCATATTACAGTTGTTGTTTCGGAAAAACAAGCGTAAAGGAGGGAAATAAATGGGTCAAAAGGTTAGTCCAATTGGACTTAGAACTGGAATTAATAAAGATTGGCAATCAAAATGGTATGCATCAAAAAAGGATTATGCTATCTTTTTAAATCGTGATATTAAAATCCGTGAATATTTAGAAAAAAAATTAAAAGATGCAGCACTAGGCGACATTTATATTGAACGTAGAAAAAATAATACTGAAGTATCTATATATACTGCTAAACCAGGGATTGTTATTGGTCATGGTGGTAAGGAAATCGAAAAATTAAAAAAAGAATTAAGTAAGATTACTAATGAAAATATTAAGATTTCGGTTATCGAAATAAAAAAACCAGAATTAATTGCGCAAATTGTTGCTGATAATATTGCCCGCCAAATTGAAAATCGTGTTTCTTATCGTGTAGCACAAAAACGTACGATTAAATTTACCATGAAAGCAGGAGCAAAAGGAATTAAAACAGTTGTTTCTGGTCGTTTAGGTGGTGCTGATATGGCACGTACTGAAGGATATACAGAGGGAATGATTCCACTTCATACTTTTCGTGCGAATATTGATTATGCTGTTAGCGAAGCCAATACAACATTTGGTAAAATCGGTGTAAAAGTATGGATTTACAAAGGTGAAATACTTCCAGAAAAGAAAAATAAGGGAGGTAATAAAGATGTTGATGCCAAAAAAGACCAAGTATCGTAAACCACATCGCATAAGATATGAAGGTAAATCGAAAGGTAATTTAGAATTAAAGTTTGGTCAATATGGTTTACAAGCAAAAGAAGGTGGCTGGATTTCAGCTCAACAAATAGAAGCGGCGCGTG
This sequence comes from Bacilli bacterium, assembly GCA_028685275.1. Taxonomy (GTDB): domain Bacteria; phylum Bacillota_I; class Bacilli_A; order RF39; family UBA660; genus SKGN01. The sequence continues at coordinate 1,023 of JAQUEG010000051.1, read as the reverse complement.
TTGCGATGACACGTTTTATGAAACGTGGTGGTCGTGTTTGGATTAATATCTTCCCTCATTTAGCAAGAACTAAAAAGCCATTAGAAACACGTATGGGAAAAGGTAAAGGCTCACCAGAAGAATGGTCAGCTGTAGTTAAAAAAGGTAAAATTATGTTTGAAATTGGTGAGGTAGATGAAAATACAGCCAAAGAAGCATTAAGATTAGCAGCACATAAATTACCAATAAAAACTAAAATTATAATAAAAGAAAATGGTGGTGAAAGCAATGAAAACAAATGAAATTAGAAATTTAACCACTGATGAAATAAAAACCAAAATTACTGAATATAAAGAAGAATTATTTAATTTACGTTTTCAACAAGCTACGGGAAACATTGAAAAACCATCTCGTATTCATGAATTAAGAAAAACTATTGCTCGAATGAAAACGGTTATTCGAGAAAGAGAATCAAAGGAAGATTAAAGGAGGAGTTCCTTGTGAGTATAATACAAAAAAAAGAACTTATTGGAAAAGTAGTCAGTGATAAGAACGATAAAACTATTACTGTTTTGGTTGAAACTTATCATAAACATCCATTGTATGGTAAAAGGGTAAAATATTCAAAGAAATATATTACTCATGATGAAAAAAATGAAGCAAAAATTGGCGATAAAGTAGCAATTGCGGAAACAAGACCGTTATCTAAACAAAAACGTTTTCGTTTAGTTAAAGTTATTGAAAAAGCAGTTATTTTATAGATACGGAAGTTAAGGAGGAGGATAATATGATCCAACAAGAAAGTCGTTTAAAAGTAGCAGATAATTCTGGCGCACGTGAACTTTTAGTAATTAGAGTATTAGGCGGCAGTAAAGTAAAAGCCGGTAGTATTGGTGATGTTGTAATTGGGACTGTCAAAAAAGCTACTCCGCATGGAACCGTTAAGGCTGGTAAAGTAGTTAAAGCCGTTATTATTAGAACTAAAAAGGGAGTAAGAAGAGAAGACGGGTCTTATATAAAATTTGATGATAATGCTTGCGTTAT
>JAQUEG010000050.1 GCA_028685275.1 Bacilli bacterium | reverse complement strand
CCGCTTTTTTAGAATAAAAAAGCGGTGAAGACGGTGCTGGGTGATAGTCCAGCGTCGTCTTCGAAAAATTTATTAACAATGGTATTTCATGTCAACCATGTGAAATATAGGGTTCAAACTGTTAAATGCCCAACTCGTCTAATCCGTGGTTCCAACGTGGTGGTAACTACTCCAATGGTAGCAATGCGGGGGTGTTCAACTTCAACAACAACAATGGCAATGCCAACAGCAACAACGGGTGGCGTGTTGCGGCGCTTAGGACTCTGGTATGATGAACCGGTAAAAATGAATAATCTTTTTGTTCATTTAGTTGTTCATTAGGACCCATAATATGAGTAAAATTCCATATTAAGATGGATACCAAAGAAGTTTGATTCCTTTCTATTAAGTAGAAAAACACTTAAATAGTAATATTCTAGTTAGTAGCAAAATGGTGAATATTAGATATTACATTATAAGAAATAATGGGTTGACATTGTTTCTTATTTATTAATTATTTTAATATTAAGAAGGAGATGATATATTGAGTAAAATTTATAATGAATATTTAAGATTAAAGCAAAAAGATTTTAATAAAATATATTTAATTAAAAATGGTAATTTTTATATATTTTTAGATGAAGATGCAAAAGTTATGTCAGAAGAATTAGGATTAAAATTATCTAAGTTTAATAACAAAATAAATAAATGTGGGTTTCCAATAACTGAATTAAATAAATATTTAAAATTTATTAAAATTTTAAAATTTGATTATGAAATTATATATTTAGGTTATGATTTTATTATTAATGATATATTAAATTTGGATCTAATCATTTAGATGAAAAAGAAGTAAAAGAAAAATTGAAATATTATCAAAAATTATTAGGTGATATTAGAAATGGAAAATAAAAAAGTAAAACCAAAAGAAGAAGAAATGTTAATTATAAAGAAATACCAAGATATGATGTTGTATGTATATAATTTATTGCAAAAATTACCTAAAAGTGAGCAGTTGGCTTTAAATAGCGAAATAAAACAATGTTTATTTAAGGGGTATGAATTATTATTGTATGCTAAAAAAGCATATAGTAAAAGAGAAAAGTTAAAATACTTAAGTGAGTTTGATATTAAAATAAATTGTGTAAAGTTATATATTCGTATTAGTCGTAAAAAAGGTTATATTAATCGTCGTAATTATCGAGCATGGAGTTATAAAATTACTGATATTAGTAATATGTTAGGAAGTTGGATTAATTCATGCCACGTATGATAAAAAAATGCTTTGTTAAAAATTTAACTTTTGATAAAATGTTAATGGCTCATGAAAGAGCGAAAAAGGGTAAAATGAGTCGCTATGAAGTATTAGATTTTGAATTCAATTTAGAAAATTATATTGTTAATTTAGTTGAAAAAATTAGAAATAATCAATATCGTTTAGGTCAATATCGTGAATTTAAAATATATGAACCAAAAGAGCGAATAATTAAAGCTTTACCTTATATTGATAGAGTTGTTCATCAATGGTATATTCATGAGTTTATTAAACCTTATATTGTTCCTAAATTGATTAAAGATACTTATGCTTGTTTTGATGGTCGTGGTACTCATAAAGCAGTTGCTATGGTTTAAAAATATATGCGAATCATGAAAAGAGAAAATAAAGAATATTATATTTTGAAAATGGATATTAAAAAATTCTTTTATAATATTGATCATGAGATTTTAATGAATATATTAATTAAATATATTAAAGATAAAAAGTTATTAGCTTTTACAGCATTAATGATTTTTAATGATAATGAAAAAATTGGGATCCCTATTGGGAATTATACTTCACAATACTTTGCTAATATTTATTTAAATGAATTAGATCAATTTATTAAACATGAATTTAAAATAAAGTATTATGTTCGTTATATGGATGATTTTGTTTTATTAGTTAAAGATAAAGAGACAGCGAAAGTGGTATATGATAAAATTAAACTATTTTTAGAAAATAAACTTAAACTATCTTTAAATCATAAATCAAGATACTATCCATCGGCTTTGGGGGTAAACTTTTGTGGTTATCGTATTTGGTCTACGCATCGTTTGGTTAGAACTAGATGTAAGCAAAAAATCAAAAAGAAAATAAAAAATTGGGATAAATTAAATAAAGAAGGAAAATTAGATCGAAAGCATATTGTTTTATCCTTTAATTCTTGGTTAGGTCATGTTAAACATGCTAATAGTTATAACTTGGTGAAAAAGATTAAAAGAAAATTACTTTTATAACAGGTCTATAATTGACTCCTAAATATTTATATGTTAATATTTAATTATGATAGGTGTGATATAAATGAGGAATAATAAAGGGTTTTCGACTTTAGAGTTAATAGTTAGTTTTGTGCTTATTTCTTTTATTGCAATTGCCATGTTTCGGGCGGTATTAATGTTAAATGATCGTTTATTTTATCATCAAAATGCGTATCAAATAACAGTGTTAATTGGTAGTATGAGTAATACTATTCAACAAGATTTATTAAATAACTTAGATAATCAATTAACTACTAATATTGTTAGTTGTGGTACTGATTGTTATGAAATAAAATTTAAAGATAATAGCAAAAGAAAAATAAAAATTGATCGTAATTTAAAGTTAATTCAGTATGGTGATTATATTGAAAAACTACCAACCGATTTTAGTTTTAGTGAAGATGGTATTAGTCTTGGTTTCGCACAGCATGATGAAGTTGAAACTACTGGTGTATATAATAGTATTTTTTCTTTAAAGATACCGATTGTAAGTGATATATATGATGATGAATATGCAATTGATATTGTGTATGCTTATTATGATGATACCTTATAATTAAAAGATAAAATAATAATAATCAAATAGTAAATAAATTAATAAACTGGCAATGGAAGCATGTAGAACTCTCGCAATTAAAAAGGGATAATATTTTATCTTGGTATCACTAATAATACTAATTGTTTGCATATGAACACTTAAACCCCCAAAAGAAATAAACATCGTCGCTAAAATGGCTTTGTTTTTTAATGGAATTGGTAATAAAGAAACATACTTTAATCCTTGGGTCATTTCGAAAATTCCATTAAGAATAGATTGATTATAGGGACTTAAATTAACATTATTATCAATAATAGTAGTAATAATTAAAAAAATAGTAATAACCCCTAAAATTAAAAAAAGCGTATTAATGGTATTCATTAAAGCATTACTAATAAGTTGACCAAAGTTCATTTTATTAGTAATTCTTTTTTGATGCATAGTATTTATAGCTTTTTTCAATGATATTTTAGTAGTTTCTTTTTGACTAATATAATAACTACGAAAAAGTAACCCAATAATAAAATTACTTAAATAATGACAAACTAAAATTAATAAACCGATTTCTTTATTATTTAGAAACATAATAGAAATAGTACCTAAGATAAATAATGGATTAGAGAAATGGGTAAAAGTTAATATTTTAGTGGCTTCATGTTCGTTAATTAAGCCTTTTACATGTAATTCTTTAGTATATTTAGACCCACTAGGGAAACCACTTAACATACTAAAAACTAAGGCAAAAGATGATTCTCCTTTTAATTTAAATATTTTAGTCATTATTGGTTTTAGGATTTCACCTAAGAAGGAAGCGAAACCACAATTAATTAGTAAGTCTGATATAACAAAAAATGGGAACAAGGAAGGAAAAATATTAGTTTCCCAAATTGCTAAAGAAAATTTAACTGTTTCCATAATACTTTTTGCTTCTCTTAATACTTGAACGCTGATAATTAATATTATTAATACAATTAATACTGATAATATTTTTCTTTTCATAAATTCTCCTTTTTTTGTTATAATTATATTAGGAATGAGGATTACAGATGGTTAGTAAATTATATTCAAAGGTTAATCAATTTTTAAAAGAAAATATTATGTTTATTATCGGGATGGTTCTTTTTTATTTGATCGTAAATATGCCATTACCATATTATATTCATACGGCGGGTGGTTTAATTGATATTACGGATAAAGTAACGATTGAAGGTGAATATAAACAAGAAGGAAGTATTAATTTAACTTATGTTTCGGAAATAAAGGGCAATGTTCTTACTTGTTTAATGTCATATGTATTTCCTAATTGGGATTTAGTTAGAAAAGAAGAGGTATATCCTGTTAATGAAACATATGAAGATGCGACATATCGTAATCAATTATTTTTAACTGAAGCTAATCAAAATGCTGTTTTTTTAGCATATCAAGAGGCTGGTAAATATATTAATATTAATAAACAAAATCATTATTTAGTTTATATTGATAAGATCGCGAAAACTAATTTAAAAATTAAAGATGAAATTTTATTAGTAGAAAACCAACCAATTAGTTCCGTTATTGATTATCAAAATATTGTTAATAATTATAAAGTGGGGGATAAATTAACAATAAAAGTAAAGGATGAAAAAGGTAAAGAGATTGATAAATATATTGAAGTTATTGAATATGAAGGTATTAAAATAACTGGTATTTATTTTGTGACAAAGTATGATTATATTACTAATCCAAAAATTAAATTTAATTTTAAAGAAAGTGAATCAGGAGCAAGTGGGGGCTTAATGATGACTTTATCGATATATAATAAATTAACCAAAGAAGATATTACTAAGGGTAAAAAAATAGTAGGCACTGGTACGATTGATTTATATGGAAATGTTGGCGAAATTAGTGGTATAAAGTATAAATTAAAAGGAGCAGTTAGAAATAAAGCAGATATCTTTTTTGTCCCTAATGGGTCAAATTATGAAGAAGCCATTGCTTTAAAAGCAAAAAACGATTATAATATACAAATAATTAGTATTTCTACTTTTGTTGATGCTTTAAATTATTTAAATGAGTTATAGGAGGGAATTGGATGGAACAAGAATTACAGTTATTAATACTTAATAAAAAGGATTTGGCTGAAATTAGTAGATTAAGAAAGGAATTATATTTTGTTCGTATTATTGATGATACGTTTATTGTTTTAGGAGCACTACCTAATGTTTTTAATAAAGATTGTTCTTATTTTAAATATTTAAAAGATATGGAGGCAAGTTTGTGTTTTGTTGTTGGTGATGGAAAAGATGATAAAAAGATGAAACAAAAATATAAAGATCGTATCGTTAAATATAATGTTAATAAATATGATCCAGAAGTTAATCCGAAAATTGGTATAGCAGATTATAATAATGTTAATTACAAAATATATAAGATTGCTGTAAAGCAATATAATAGAAATGATAATGAATGCCAACCAAGAGCATTAGCTAGATAAATTATCCTATTTTGTAGTAAGGAGGAAATTATATGAATACTAAATTAGAATTATTATTAATTGAAGAATCAAACAAACAATTATTAAATTTAAATCGTTCTTATTATTTATATAGGATTACTAATGAGGGAAAAATTCAATTAAATAAAATAGATTTATCTAATAATTTAAAAGCCCAAGAAGGAAAATTATGTATTAAACTTGAACCAACTATACAAGATCAAGAATTATGTAATCTATATCTTAATTTAGTTAGAACTTTTTATATTGATAAAGACATGTATATTGTTTCAATAGGAATAGGATTAAAAAAGGAAATCGAGAAACAAGCAATGAGATAAATGAATAGGATATTAAATAAAATAGAAACCTAATTCC
>JAQUEG010000049.1 GCA_028685275.1 Bacilli bacterium | reverse complement strand
TTGATGATAGTATAATGTTTATTATATTTAATAAAACAATTGCGGAACCAATGGGACATGCTTTTTATAATCAAACAACAATTGCTTATGATGTAGTAACACAAGAAATATATGGTTTGTTTGATTATTTAAATAAAAAGGAAATTGATATAAATATAATTAAAAATCAATATCAAGAACAAATATCACAATTAGGAATCAATCCTGATGAAAATCCTTTAACTAATGATACTGATTATTATGTTTTAAATAAACAATTATATATATTAGTTGAAGAAGAAACAATTATGATTACTCTAAATTAAGAATTAGATTCTTTTGGTTTACGACTAATACCAATCATACTACCTAACATTGAAGAGAATAATATAATCGTATAATAAAGTAAGTTTTTTAAACTAAATGGTAATTGAAAAATTACAATAACTAATAAAAATATTAAAATAATTACTAATGCTAATTTAATACCTTCTAACCAACCACGACATTTACTACGATAACCTAAACGATAACCACCAATTAATAATGAAACACTTGGAATAATAATTTTAATAATATCTAACCATTTTTTATTAATTAGATTAAAATAATGACTAATTGTAAGAATAAAGGTTAAAATAATAATATAAAGAAAAACATAACCAATAATTTTAAAATATAAATTCATAATATCACCTATACTAAAATATATTAAATGAATAAAAAAATATGACTTAGAACATAATGTAATAGGTGATATTATGGCATATTTAAATATTCTTTATCGCATCATCTTTTTCTATTTGTTTATTTCCATTTGTTATCGTATTATGGGAAAAAGAGAAGTAGGACAATTAGGCGTAATGGATTTAATTATTTCTATATTAATTGCTGAAATGGTTGCCATTAGTGTAGAAGAAGTTAATAAATCAATGTTATTAACAATTATTCCAATTAGTTTTTTAGTTTTAGTCCAAATCGTAATTGCGTATTTTTCATTAAAATTACCTCGTTTAAGAGAAATAATAGATGGCAAACCGGCAATGATTATTACTAATGGTAAATTAAATTTTAAAGAAATGATTAAACAACGCTATAACTTAGAAGATTTATTATTACAATTAAGAGAAAAAGAAATAAAAAGTATTGAAGATATAGAATACGCTATATTAGAAAATAATGGTCGTTTATCAATATTTAAATATAATGAAAATGAAAAGAAAAGTGATATACCACTGCCATTAATTTTAGATGGTAAACCTCAATATGATACTTTAAAAATATTAAAAAAAGATGAAAAATGGTTAAATAATATTTTAAATAATCAAAAAGTACGTTTAAATAATATTTTTTATGCTTTTTATAAGGGTGATAAAACCTTTATTATAAAAAGAAGTGACATTAATAATTAAAAGAAAGGGCGATGAAAATGAAAAAAGAAATGAAAGAAGTAATCCTTAATGATGAAGATGGTAATGAATTAACTTTAAATTTATTCAAGGAGTTTGAATATAAAAATAAAACATATGCCATCCTCTTTGAAGATCATGAATGTGATGATGAATGTGATCATGAAGAAGGTCATAATGTTTATATTATGGAAGTAAAAAAAGATAATGATAAAGAAGAATATATTGAAGTAAACAATGATAAATTAATAGAAGAACTAATTGATGAAGCTGAAAAATTAATTTATGAAGAGGAGTAACAATGGATAGCATTATTATAAATGAATTAAAAGAATTAAAAAATGATGATAAAATAAAAATATATAAACATTTCTTTAAAACAGGTCCTGGGGAGTATGGTGAAGGGGACCTTTTTTTTGGTGTTAGTGTCCCTTTACAACGTAAAATTGCCAAGAAATATTTAGAGCAAATTGATTTTAAAACAATTAGACAATTAATTAGAAATAAATATCATGAAGTTCGCTTAACAACATTAATAATCCTAACTTATAAAATGAAAAAAGCTAATTTAAAAGAACAAAAAGAAATATATAATTTATATTTAAATAATACTAATTATATTAATAATTGGGATCTAGTTGATATATCGGCCCCTAATATTATTGGAGCATACCTATATAATAATTACCTTAATCGTGATATTTTATATACTTTAGCAAATAGTAATAATTTATGGGAACAACGAATCGCAATTCTTTCTACTTTATATTTTATTAGAAATAATGACTATAGAGACACCTTAAAACTGGCTTTAATCCTAATTAATCATAAACATGATTTAATTCATAAAGCAGTAGGGTGGATGCTTAGAGAAGTTGGAAACAAAGATTATCAGCAAACTTTTAATTTCTTACAACAACATTATCAAAAGATGCCTAGAACAATGTTAAGATACGCAATTGAAAATTTTGATGAAGAAATAAGACAAGCCTTTTTAAAAGGAACAATATAATATCTTTAAGGGGTGATATTGTGACCCAAATTATATTTCATATTGATGTTAATAATGCCTTTTTATCATGGAGTGCAGTAAATATGTTAAAAGAAGGTTATGCAATTGATATAAGAACAATTGAAGCAGTTATTGGTGGCGATGAAAATAAACGTCATGGCATTGTTTTAGCAAAAAGCCCTTTAGCTAAAGAAAAGGGTATTATAACCGGAGAAAGTTTATATCAAGCACGTAAAAAATGTCCACAATTACAAGTATTTCCTCCTCAATATAATGTATATCAAGAAATGTCTAATCAATTATTTACTTTAATTCAAAAATATACCCCTGATATCGAAATCTTTTCCATCGATGAATGTTTTATTGATTATGGAAAAATAAAAAAATTATATGGAGAACCGCTAAAATTTGCTAATAAATTAAAAGATGAAATAAAAAAAGAATTAGGTTTTACCGTTAATATTGGTATTGGTAATAATAAATTAACGGCTAAAATGGCTTCTGATTTTAAAAAACCCAATCAAATTCATACATTATTTGACAATGAAATTAAAACCAAAATGTGGCCTTTACCAGTATCTAAATTATTTGGTATTGGAAAAAAGACTAGTACCAAATTAAACCAATTAAATATTCATACAATTAAAGACCTTGCTACTGCTGATCCTAATATTTTATATAAATATTTTAAAAATCGTACTATTGATATGATTGAAAGTGCTAAGGGAATAAATTATACATCTGTTATTATTAAAAAAGAACAAACTAAGGGAATTAGTCATTCTATTACTTTAGAGCATAATTTAACCAATAAAAATGAAGCATATGAAATATTAAAAAAAATTATTCAACAATTAAGTTATAAATTAAGAAAACAAAATCGTTATACAAAAGTTATTGCTGTTATTTTAAAAGATCAACAATTTAATACTTATAATCATCAACGTAAAATTATTAATGCTACTAATTTAACTGACGAAATATATGATACTGCTCAAAATTTATTAAATGAAATGTGGCCCTCAAAACCAATTCGTTTAATTGGTGTAAGATTTGATCAATTAAGTAATGATACTAATTATCAATTATCTATATTTGAAAAAGAAGTGAAAAGAAATTCTAATATTAAATTAGAACAAACAATTGACCAATTAAAAGAAAAATATGGTGAACATATTATTACTGAACCAAATATTAACACCAAATTTTGACATGTTATTGTTTTTATTTAAAAAATGTTCTATAATATATGCATAATAGGAGGTCTATATGTTAGAAAAAATTATTCTTATTAATGATAATGAAGCCCACATTAAAATTAATACTAATCAATCAACAATGGCTGACTTAGTAAATTTACATTTAATTTTTGAAGATGAAGAACGAAAAATATTAGGCGAAATAACCCAAATAAATAATGATATAATAATTGTTCATTTTTTAGGTGAATTTCAAAATAACATCTTCATCCCTGGTATTATTAAAAAACCAAAATTATCTTCTCAAGTACGAGTTATAGACCTTTCTGAATTAGAAATTATTATGAATAATAATGATGAATCAGCCTTTAATTTTGGGAAATCAATTATTTATAACAATATGATTGTTAATGTTAATATTGATGCTTTATTTAGTAATCACTTAGCTATTTTTGGTAATACTGGTAGTGGTAAATCTTATGGCGTATCTAAAATATTACAATCATTATTTTATAATCCTAATAATATTGCTTTTAATTCGACTTTCTTTCTTTTTGATGTACATGGTGAATATGATACTGCTTTTAAAGATATGCATCAAAAAAACCCTAATTATTATTATAAAGCCTATACTACTAATCCTAAACAACCATATGAACAACAAATTTTTATTCCCATTTGGTTATTAGATATTGAGGATATTGCCTTTTTATTAGGTGCTACTGATTTTAGTCAATTAGCAATTATTGAAAAAGCTATGATTACGCTTGCTATTATTACGCAAAATGATGAAATAGCTGCTAAATATAAAAACCATTTAATTGCTAAATCAATTCAAAATGTCTTATATTCAAATTTGTCAACATCTAAAATTCGTAGTGAAATATTTGAAATAATAAGTATATGTTCAACACCAGAATTTGATTTTGATACAGATATTCCCGGAATTGGTTATACCCGTAAATTTAAAAAATGTTTTAATATCGGACGTAATGGTCAATTCTCAGAAAATGTTTTAATTAATGAATATCTTGAAAAATTTATTGATGATGATTTAGAACGACAAGAAGTAAAAGCAATTGGTAAATGTAATTTATATGACTTAGAAAATGCCCTTAATTTTGTTATTATTTCAGAAAACATTTTAATTGATGATAAATTTTATAACTTAACAATGATGTTAAAAATGAAATTAAAATCATTAATTGCCAAAGGGTATGCAAAATTATTTGATTATCCAGAATACATTAATAAAGAACAATTTATCGTTAATTTAATTACTAATGAAGAAAAACGAAAAGCGCAAGTAATAAATATTGATATTGAAGGTTTAAACATCAATTTAGCATCATTCATTACTAGAACTTACGCTAAGATTATATTTAGTTTTATTAGTTTATTAAAAAACAGAGCTTCTATTCCAATTCATTTATTATTAGAAGAAGCCCATCATTTTATTCATAATAAAGATAGTTTAGTTTATGGTGAAAATATATTTGAAAGAATTGCTAAAGAAGGTCGTAAATATGGGGTCGTTTTAACCCTTATTTCACAACGACCAACTGAATTATCAGAAACAGTTTTATCACAATGTGCAAGTTTCTTATTATTTCGTACTAATCATCCTAAAGATTTAGAATATATGAAAAAAGCAATTCCTAATATTAATACTGATATTATTGATCGACAACGTTCAATTCAACCAGGTTACTGTGTTGGCTTTGGTAAAGCATTTAAAATCCCTTTAATTATTAAATTAGATGAACCAGACCCACCACCACACAGTAGTAGTGCAAGAATATTTAATATATGGAGTGGTCGTAATTTACAATAAACAAACCTAAAATATGTTTTGTTTTTCTTTTGCGAATTATTAATATTATTATGTAAATAATATTAATATATAAACAAATATAAATATATTAACAAAAATTACCAAGAGAAAATACACTATATTCATTGAATATATAATATTTTAATGATATATTGAATATGGAAAAATATAGAGGTGATTATTAATGAAAAATAAACAAGGTTTTACTTTAATCGAAGTTTTATCAATTATTATTGTATTAGGAATATTAATATCAATTGCTATTCCTAGTATTTCGAAAGTAGTTAAGTACGGAAA
>JAQUEG010000048.1 GCA_028685275.1 Bacilli bacterium | reverse complement strand
ATTTACATTATTTGTTACTTCAATACTAAAAGTAAGATCACCATCTTTATTATCATTTGCTGTTGCACCAGCATCTACATACTCATCACCTTGATTAATAGTTACAGGATTATCACCTAATAAAGTTATTACTGGCGGTAATAAATCTAAATCCTCACTATTTACTACCCGTATGTTTTGATATGTTCCATATGCAGTTAAACCATTCCATTTTCCTTTTCCTTCTATTACTATTTTTATTTTATCATCTTGCATTACGGTATAAATCTGATTATAATTATCAGTTCCTAATTTTAAATCCGTTGCCACTTTTTCTACATCAAGTTCTTCAATCTTAAAACTTGGATCTTCTAACAATTTATAATCAACTGCTTTTAAAACCATTTTGGCATCACTTAAAAATGCCTCCTTTGTTGCATTATTAATAATCCCACTTATAGTAGGAATTGCAATCGCTAATATAATAGCTAATATAACTATTACTGCTAATAATTCGATTAAAGTAAACGCTTTCTTTTTCATTTTATACCTCGCTTTTCTACTACTATTATTACTCTTAACATAACATCTTATTCTTTTAAAGTTAATAAATTATGTCACATTTTACGTTGGTAATTATTGGGGATAATTAAAAAAAGCAATTGTTATTCTTTGCTTTAATTCATTTATTTGTATAATCCAAAATGCATATTTAGTTTTTAATTCAACCTTTTTAAAACAACTCATTATAAGTTGCCTTAATTATTATAGATCTTCATTAATATTAATAATAACATTACTATACGTATCATTATTAAGAGCCACAACGATACGATATAAATGTGAAGTATCATCGGTACTAATCGTTCTTAATTTTTTTATATAATCAATTAACAAAAAATCAAAACCATAAGAATAAATATTAGAAATTAAATCATTTATATTAAAAGGCATTAAATATATTTTATCAATATTAGATACATTTTTTAATTCAGTATAAAAATTAGGACGACTAAATTCATAATTAGTAATATCTAAAAATTTACTTGTTCCTAAATCTGTAACTAAATCATTAAAATTTTCTTGTAAGACAAAAATTTTAATATTATTAGCAGTGTGAATAGATTGCACTGTATCATACTGAAAACTTTCTTCATAATTATATAACATTGTTGAAATTTGGCGATAAAACAAAATTAAAACTACTGCTACAATGGAAATGACAACAAATGTTTCGACTAAAAAGAAACCCTTTTTATTCAATTTTTTCATTAATTCACCTCATATTATTGATATATCTTTATTTATATTATATAATAATATTATAATTAATACTAGAGTAAAATAAGAAGAATAAATTTGGGGTGATAATGTGCTAAGAAATTTTGATTATGATAAATTACCCATTGTTGAAGTGGTTAATGAAATAATTTTAGATGCAGTAAAACGTGGTGCGAGTGATGTTCATTTTGATCCCCTAACTGAACATATGCGTGTTAGAATTAGAATTGATGGTCAATTAGTAGATTATACAGTTGTTCCTAATACATTAAAAAGAAATTTAGTGACAAGAGTTAAAATTATTTCTGGTATGAATATTACTGAAATAAGATTACCACAAGATGGTTCTGTTCAAACAATGTTAAAAGATGTGGCTTTAGATTTACGGGTTTCTTCTTTACCTACTAATGAAGGTGAAAAAATTGTAATTCGAATTCTGGATTACTCAATGAGTCTTAAAGGTCTAGAGTACTTAGGCTTTAGCGAAAGTAATTATCGAAAAATGGTTGCCATGATATCTAAACCAAATGGTATTATTCTTGTTACTGGTGCAACTGGTACTGGTAAATCAACTACAGTTTATGCGGTTATTCAAAAATTAAATAAAGAACATACTAATATTATTTCAGTTGAAGATCCAGTTGAAATGGACGTGCAAGGGGTTAACCAAGTACAAGTAAATAGTGAAATTGGTTTATCTTTTGCTAATATACTAAGATCAGTATTAAGACAAGACCCAAACATTATTATGATTGGTGAAATTCGAGATACAGAAACTGCTAGAATTGCTGTACGTGCTTCTATTACTGGTCACTTAGTAGTGTCTACTCTCCATACTAATAACTCTTTAAATACAATTGAACGTTTACTTGATATGGAGGTTGAACGATATTTATTAGCAAGCGCTTTAGAAGGAATTGTTTCTCAAAAATTAGCACGTCGTTTATGTCAAAAATGTCGTAAATTAAGACCAACTAATCAATATGAAAAAGATCTATTTAAAAAAGTACTTGGATTAGATGTTCCAGAAATATATTCGGCTGATAATTGTGATGAATGCGGTAATGGTTACAAAGGTCGTATTGCTATTCATGAAGTATTACTTATCAATCAAGAAATAAGAGATGCAATAGCAGGAGGAACTAGTAAAGAAAAATTAAGAGAATTAGTTTATAAAGCCGATGTAACAACTTTATTACAAGATGGCTTGGAAAAAGTAAAAAATGGTTATACAACTTGTGAGGAAGTATTAAAATTAATTGAATTGGATGATGACTTAGAAGGAAATACAAAAGATTATCGTTATAATTTAAATACCGCTATTAAAGAAAGTAACATTAGTAAAGAAAGTGGTAATTTAAAGGTTGATGAAAATATAAATTTAGGTGCCAACGAAGAAGTACCAATAGAAGAAACTGAAATATTAAATTAAAAAAGCAAGGTTTTATGCCTTGCTTTTTTAATTTAATAGTTAGTAATTTGTTCTATTTTCAAACCAACTTCTAACCCATTTAAATCATATATATCTTTTAAATTAGTTGTTTGAATTAAATTAATAGCTAAAGTTTCTGCTTTAATAAAATCAAGATGATGTTTAAGAACTTGATTAAATGATTCATCTGCTTCATAATAAATGTTTATACGATCACTTACATTAAAATCAAGATTCTTTCGCATTTGTTGTACTTTTGATATTAATTCACGAGCAATTCCTTCATTAATTAAATCTTCATTTAAATCAGTATTAATAATAATAAATAAATTATGTAACATGCCTGCATTAAAGCCAGTTTTCGCTTTAATGCGAATATCAACCATTTCGTTATTTATTTCATAATCAGTTCCATCAACTTCTAAAGTAATAACATTATTATTATTTAATGCTTCGATCTGTTCATTAGTTAAAATTGATAGCTTATTAGCAAATAATTGAATTTTATTTTCGAAGATGGGACCTGCTACACGATAATTAGGTTTAATTTCGAAATTCATATATTCCTTTAAATCAGAAACATATGTTACTTTTTGAACATTTAATTCTTCTTTTATCAAATCAGTTAAATTATCAATTACTACTTGATGCTTCGCATCAATAATAACTTCTGATAATGGTTGCCTAACTTTTATTTTGGCTTCTTCTCGTGCCCAACGGCCAAGTGTAATTAACTGACGTACTAAATCCATTTTAGTTTCTAATTTTTCATCAATTAAGTTTTCATTAACAAGTGGAAAATCGGCTAAATGAACTGATTCTTCATTAGTTAATTTTTGATACATTTCCTCAGAAATAAAAGGGACAATTGGTGCTATTAATTTTGTTAAACCAACTAATACTTCATAAGTAGTATTATAAACCGCTTTTTTATTAGCATCTAATTCACTAGCCCAAAATCTTCTACGATTTCGTCTAATATACCAATTTGATAAATCTTCATTAACAAATTCACTAATTAAACGAGTTACTTTGGTTAAATCATACTCTTCATAATTATGACGGACATCTTTAATTAATTGATTATATTTTGATAATATCCATTTATCAATCTCTTCTCTTTTATCATAAGGAACAGTAAATTGACGTGGATCAACATTATCAGTATTAGCATAAAGTTCAAAAAAACCATATGTATTTTTTAAAGTGTTAAAAAATTTCGATTGTACTTCTTTTAATTCATCTAAATTAAATTTAGTTGGGTTCCAAACTGGTGATACATATAATAAATACCATCTTAATGCATCCGCTCCATATTTTTCAAATAATTCAAATGGATTAATCGCATTACCTCTTGATTTACTCATTTTTTGACCATCTTTATCCAATAATAAATCATTTACTAAGACACTTTTATATGGACTTTTACCAGTAACAAAAGTTGAAATAGCAATTAAAGAATAAAACCAACCTCTAGTTTGATCAATTCCTTCACATATATAATCAGCAGGAAATTGTTCTTTAAATATATCTTCATTTTCAAATGGATAATGGTATTGAGCAAATGGCATACTACCGGAATCAAACCAACAATCAATTACCTCTTTTACTCTACTCATTTTTTTATTACATTTTGGACATTTTATGTGAATATCATCA
Organism: Bacilli bacterium; assembly: GCA_028685275.1. Classification (GTDB taxonomy): domain Bacteria; phylum Bacillota_I; class Bacilli_A; order RF39; family UBA660; genus SKGN01. Next base: position 1,385 of record JAQUEG010000048.1, on the reverse strand, counting down.
ACATAAGGTCGATGTAAATCGATTGACATGTCAATATCTTCGATTGCTTTTTCCATTAATTCTTTTCTAGAACCAATGCTTTCAATATGACCACAATCACATTTCCAAATATTTAATGGTGTTCCCCAATAACGATTACGGGAAATTGCCCAATCTTTTAAATTTTCAAGCCAATTACCAAATCTTTTTTCGCCAACAAAACTAGGAACCCATTTTACACTATTATTATTTTTAATTAATTGATCTTTTAATTTTGACATTTCAATATACCAACTAGGTTTTGCATAATACAATAATGGAGTATGACAACGCCAACAATGTGGGTAATTATGTTTAATTCGCTCTTTTTTAAATAATTTATCATTTTCTTTTAAATATTTAATAATTTCTTCATCAGCATCAATTACAAATTTGCCTTGCCATAATCCCTCTATAAATTTACCGTCTTCACCAACTGGATTTAAAACTGGTAAATCATATTGTTTTCCTACTTGATAATCATCCTCACCAAAAGCAGGTGCCATGTGAACAATACCAGTTCCATCTTCTAAAGTTACAAAATCAGCTAAAGTAACATAAAATGCTTTTTTGTCTACTTTTAAAGATGGTATTAATTGTTCATATTCAATATATTCTAATTCCTTACCTTGGTACTTTTGTAGAACTTCATATTCATTACTCAATATTTTTTCTGCTAATGATTCCGCAATAATAAATTGATAATCCCTACTTTTTACTTTTACATAAGTAGCTTGCGGATTTACTGCTAAAGCAACATTAGAAATTAAAGTCCATGGTGTTGTTGTCCATACTAAAAAATAAGTATCTTCATTAACCATTTTCATTGGTACAATCACTGTATCAACTGATACATCTTGATAACCAGATGCTACTTCATGAGTAGAAACACCAGTACCACAACGTGCACAATATGGGAGTACTTTATGCCCTTCATAAATTAAACCTTCTTCGAAAAATTTCTTTAAAATCCACCATTCAGTTTCAATATAATTATTATGATAAGTAATATAAGGATTTTTTAAATCAATAAAATATCCCATTTTTCTTGTCATATCAGCAAAAGCTTTTTCATTACGAAAAACTGATTCTTTACATTTTTCATTAAAAGCTTCAATTCCATATTCTTCAATTTCATTTTTACTTTTTAAACCTAATTCTTTTTCCACTTCAATTTCAACTGGTAAACCATGTGTATCCCAGCCAGCCTTACGTACTACTCGGTAACCACTCATAACCTTATATTTACAAATAGTATCTTTTAAAACCCTTGATACTACATGATGAATACCTGGCATCCCATTAGCAGTAGGTGGCCCTTCATAAAAAACAAAGTTTTCTTTGCCTTTACGATTAATAATAGTCTT